>JADFYX010000062.1 GCA_015232795.1 Magnetococcales bacterium | reverse complement strand
TTCGTGGTAGAGGTCCTGGTCGGATACGTCTTCGTCGGATTGACAATGCTAGTGCCGACAGTCTACTTCCCTTTGTGACAGAATCTATTGAACATAGATCAATAATCAAAACTGATGGGTGGAGTGGATATTCTGGACTGGGGAAGTTGGGATTTGACCATCAGATTATTAACATCAAGCAAAGTGGCAATAACGCTCATGAAATGCTGCCACGAGTCCATTTAGTAGCAACACATTTGAAACGGTGGTTGGAGGGAACTCTTCAAGGAGGAGTGCAAAAAAGCCAACTAGAATATTACCTTGACGAGTTTACGTTCCGATTCAACCGACGAAAGTCAAAAGCTCGTGGATTACTTTTTTACAGGCTTTTGCAACAGGCAGTGGTGACAAAGCCTATGCCATATCAAACCCTTATAGCCAATCCTAAGCAGAAAACCCCAAGGGATAGTAACTTAACTTAAATGGATAGCACTTAATTAAAGTGGATACCTAGTTCCTTCGAATGGGAAGAGTGACTCCATAACCTATCCAATCATAAGTTTAATTTGTTTCCAGCACACAGCATCTATAAACAAAGATGCAAATTGTGTACCGTAATTGTTATTACACAATAACCACTTAAATATTAAGACAATAGAATTATGAGTTGGTTCCTGAGTAGTTTACTATTCCTGCAAAAACTGCCGTCTATTTTTTACAATGGTAAAAAAATTGACATCTAATTGGGATGATAAACGGTCGTCAGTTTAAGTTAAGGATAGACCAAACATACCCTGAATGGAGTGATACAATAATCGATGGTGACAGTGATGGAGAAGGTGAATCAATTCCTCTTCAAAAGATAGATTGATGGCTGTGAAAATGGTTCTATTCTAAGGTTGTTGTCGACTATATTGCTAACACGGGATTTTAAAAAAAGTTATACAGTTCAGAGAGGTTTGTCTTATGCTATGGTAGCATCCGAAATTATTTAAGCTTAATGGTTGAGATTATGCATGGAAATGATATTCGACAAAAGACATTATTTAGCTAACAGGGGAGAATCAATAGCTCTTAGGTGTGTATGGACAACTGCCAAATCTAAGATTATAAATTGAACCTATATTGCTGTTAAATTTTATTAGTTAGGTAGATAAAATTATGAAAGATGAACCCCAAGAGTATGAGTGCGATGTTTGTGCCTGGGTATACAATGAAAATCTGGGAGATCCAGATGGTGGTATCAAGCCTGGAACCCTTTGGAAAGATATTCCTGATGATTGGGTCTGTCCGGTCTGTGGGGCAGGTAAGGATGAGTTTACCCATATTGTAAAAAAGGTAGAAACAGCCGGGTTTTATCTGGCTAAATGGGAGCGAAAATCAGACGAGCGTGAGCCAGAGTTTGCCACAATTATACAAAAGGCTCTCACAGGCCATGAGACTATCTCTCCCATGCGCACAGGCAAATGGCACAATCCTCTTGAGGATATTGTTTTTCTTCCGGCACAGTTGGCACGTTCCCCAATAGATTATCGGGATTTAAATCCCAGTCTTGCCCTAACAATTGGCCCCAAAGCAAAAAGACCCCTTAAACTGGAACTCCCGTTTTATGTTTCGGATATGAGTTTTGGTTCTCTCTCCAAAGAGGCTAAAATTGCTTTAGCCAAAGGTTCGGCTGCTGTTGGAACTGCAATTTTCGGGGGGGAAGGGGGACTTCTTGCCGAGGAGTATGCAGCAGCAAAGGCTTATGTGTTTGAATATTCCACAGGTCGTTTTGGTGCCAGTGAGGAAAATATAAAAAAATCTCACGCCATTCAAATAAAGGTGGGTCAGGCAGCTAAAGCTGGTCTTGGGGGGCATCTGCTTGCTGCTAAAGTCACGGCTGAAATTGCTGCTGCCCGTGGGGTAAAGGCTGGTGAGGATATTATCTCTCCTGCTAACCATCCAGATATCAAAAACCATAAAGACTTAAAAGATAAAGTTGATTGGTTGCGTGGGGTTAGTGATGGTGCACCTGTTGGGGTAAAAATTGTTGCCGGACGCATAGAAGAGGATATTGAAGTTGCCATCGCCGCGGGTGTGGATTTTATCACCATCGATAGTCGTGGTGGTGGTACTGGTGCTGCCCCGGATCATATTAAAGATAATGTCTGCATTCCACTGCCCCATGCTCTTTTAAGGGCGAGCAAACTGCTTATTGAAAATGGAGTGAGGGATGATATCACCCTTCTCGTAACAGGTGGGGTGCGGACATCTGCCGATATTGCAAAATGCCTCGCTTTAGGGGCTGATGGAGTGGGACTGGCTACTTCCGCTATGATAGGCATTGGCTGCCAACAATATAGAGTTTGTCATAAAGGAACCTGCCCGGTTGGTATTGCCACACAAAATGCGGAGATACGATCTCGTTTTAATGTGGATAAATCCGCGGCAATGTTACAAAACCTTTTCCGTGTATATGGAGGGGAGCTGGCAGATTTTGTGCGTATTTGTGGTAAAAAGAGTATCAGGGAGCTATCCAAAGACGACTTGAGCGCACTAACCTTAGATATTGCAACAGGTGCAGGGATAAATTTTGCTGGAAAAAGTGTTTAAACCTAAATTCGGCATAGCAGTAATATCAACTGGTTTTGTGCAGACTCATTATGAAGTTATCAATTCAGATAAAATACGAGGAAGTAAATGAAAGATCTGGTGCCAATTTTCCCCCACCTTCTGGCCTTTTTTAATGTTTCGACGGTTATCCTGTTAATATTTGGGGTTGTGGCAATAAAAAATGAAAATTTAAAAAAACATAAACGTTTTATGTTGATGGCGGTGGTGGTGGCGATTCTGTTTTTGATAGTTTACACCCTTTACCACATGGAGGTTGGCAATGTAGCTTTTGCTGGTGAGGGTAAAATCAGGTGGTTCTATTTTGGTCTGCTTATAGCTCATGTGGTGGGAGCGGTTTTTATCTTATTTATGGTTCCCATGACTCTATTTCGGGCTTTAAAATCCAACTTTGTGGCCCATAAGTCTCTGGCTAAAAAAACCTTGCCGTTATGGTTGTTGGTCTCGGTCTCCGGTTTTATTGTCTACTTTATGGCTTTTCATATTTGGCCTTCAAAACCGGCAACTCAAATAGTTCAATTATTGGTAGGTGGTTAGGCAGATTGTTGTGTACGGTTTACCCTATATAGGGCTAATAACAAACAGCCCACTGCCCATAGTAGTGCCACAATAAAAGCTTGTAGATATTGGCTGCTACCCAGAAGTTCTGATGCTGGATGGTAGAGTGGCATGCGTATTAGCAGCAGGGCATGGCTTACCGGGTTTAAAAACATGATCCACTCAAGCCATGCAGGGGCTTGTGCCATAGGAAACATAGCACCTGATAACATCCATAGTGGCAGCAGAAATACCGACATTATGGCGTGAAAACCGGAGGTGCTCTCCATATTCCAAGCTATTAAAAACCCCAATGCGGTAAAACCCAACGCAGCAATAACCAGACCCAAAACAAGCATCAATACACCGCCTATGCCGGGTTCAATACCTAAAAAAGGTATGGTTAGCATAAGCAGAAAAGCTTGTAGCAGCCCTATAACCATGGCCCCTATTACTTTACCAAAAACAATAGCCATACGGTGAACAGGAGCTACTAAAATACCCTGCAATAGCCCTTGGTTACGGTCTTCAATAACCGTTATGGTAGAAAAAATACCGGAGAAAAGCACCACCATTAACAGAATGCCGGGGAAAAAATATTCTGTGTATGTAACTCCCGCCAAGCCGGGAGCCTGAAAAGAGGCTCCAAAACCGCTGCCGAGAAAAAGCCAAAAAATAATAGGTTGGGCAATACTTCCAACTACCCTGTGCCCTTGGCGAAAAAAACGTACAAGCTCACGTTTAGCCATGGATATTATGCCACGAAACATAGCTACACCTTCCTATCTTGGGTGATGTGAATAAAAAGATCCTCCAATGTAGGGCGTTTTATAGCTAGTTCGTTAAACCTATCTCTATGGTGGGAGAGGAGATCGTCAAGAGTGTTTTTGTCAACTCCCTCCACCCGCAGTTCACCCTCTCTTGCCCACACTTTGAGATGATGATTTTTAGCTAGTTGCTCTTTTAGAAATTCAGCATGTTGCCTGTCTGCTGTCTGGATAACCACCATCTCTTTACCCAAACGGTTTTTTAGCTCTTGGGGGGAGCCGACTGCTAAGAGAGATCCTTTATGGAGTATGCCGACCTTATCGGCCCGTTCGGCCTCGGCAAAAATATGGCTGGTCATAAGGATGGTCATTTCTCGTTCATGGCGCAGCTTATCTACCATGTCTAAAAAATCACGTCTTCCACCCGGGTCAAGACCATTGGTTGGTTCATCCATCAAAAGTATTTTTGGGCGGTGTAAGAGAGCTTTTACCAACTCTACCCGTCGCGCCATACCACCCGAAAGAGTACCCACCAACTCGCCCAAACGATCACTTAGTCCGGTCCATACAAGATCTTCAGCAAGGCGATTTTTTAAAAGATTTGGCTCCATGCCGTAGAGGTCGCCATGGATCTGAAAATTTTCGGCAAGGGTGAGATGTTTATCCAGTGCCGGGTTTTGAAATACCACACCCATTAAACGGCGGATTTTAGATTGCTGGCTGACAATATCCAACCCATTTATGGCAATTTGACCCTCATTTGGTTGGGATAGCCCAGAAAGAATGCTAAACAGGGTAGATTTACCGCTACCGTTGGGACCAGTAAGGGTAAAAAATGTATTAGGTGCAATGTTAAGATTAAGGCTGGCTAATGCTTGGCGTTTTCCCAGCTTTTTAACATTGTAAAAATAATTTAATTCTTTGATAGAAATCATATAAATAAACAGTTGCCAGATTCAAAGAGCGTTACGGTTGTTGGTGGATATAGGGTTATTTTGCAGTTTCAGGGTTAGACAAAGCTTTAAACGCCAGCACCAAAAACAAAATACCACCAATAACCGCCAGAACACCACCCAACCCCATAATCCACATAGGAATTTTATCTGCCAAGCTTTCCAGCCCTTGGGCAGCTCCGGCAGTTTTACGTTGCACCCCGTGACCTCCTGACCAGGCTAGCCCCAAAATATGTAATAGAGAGCCTGTGCTATAGAGTATTAACTGGCGATTTGCCCAAACAATAGAGGGGCGTTTATAACCTAAACCGGGAAGAACGTGGTAGGTTACTCCCATATAGGCCAAGGTGATAGATACTATAGAGCCGTGATAGTGGGCAGGGATGGTAACATTTACAGCGTTGATCATAAATCCTATCCAGCCACCAACACCAAATAGAATCAGTGAATAGAGTAGGGCCAGACGCAGTGAGCGGTTGTCGTTGGCAACCTCTTTATTGGCAAGCAGAGTTCGGAACACCAGCACACCAGCCATTAAAGGAGCTATACCCCCACCCCAATACATTAAATCTGTAAAGGCCAAGCGGTGTTCTAAAGAGTCCACTGGATAAATAGCGTGAATAACCGGGCCTAAGATGGCAGGAAAAGCTCCAATGATAAACATCAATAAAAGGGTGCCGGGTTTGGCAACGGATTTACCAGTAATAACTGTGGCTAGCCAAATCCATGCAACCATCATTAGCTGGGTATGGGTAAACTGCAAAATATGCCCAGCTCCCCAGAACAGCGTTTCATAATAGAGCTCACTGTCACGGGCTAGCTGGGGGGGAATAGCAAAATAGGTGTATAGCAACGAGAAGACACTAAGCAGTGCTATGACAATTGCCGATGTAACACCAAACCTTACCACCAGCTTGTCATTTTGTTGCTGCTCTTGGTGTTTAATACAGAGGAGGAGGGCTATGCCGCAAAACCCAGCAACAAATAGAATAAGACCACTAAAAAATGCTCCGTTAGCCAACACCGGAATATAGTTATTCAAAAATGGGGCATCCTCACCCAAAAATGGTGAGAAGGTAATAAGCAGTGCACCTAAAACTGCAACCCAAAGGGCCACTTTTCCAGCAGCAACACCACTTTTTGGCATGGCAATGACGGCAAACAGACCAGCAAAAGAGAGAAACCAGACCAGAACAGAGAGATCAACATGGATAACCAGAGCAGTTTTAAAGGAGCCAACCCACGGTATTAGATCGTGAATTACCGGTGTTCTGGCAAGGATAATCAACAGCACCACCAGACCTGCTCCAATTAAAGAGCTAAGAGCCAGGGTTAGCCATGCTGTTGCCAATGATCTATGGGAGGTGGTAGTTGGAAATGAAAAAATGGAGGAGTTGTCTGACATGTTGGTAAACCGTTATATAAGTTTATAATAAATATTCTAAAATGATATTTACACTTTATATGATAGGAGTAAAAATAGAAACGGCAGTTGAAAGCCTGCGCTCGCAACTGCCGTTAAAATATTATTTTCTTATTGCTTATTAGTGACCGCCCACCGATAACAGGCCCAACTGTTTTTTAGTATTCATGGTGGTTGTTGCATCTTTAAACTTGTCATATTTATAGCTAACCTTGGCAAAAATATTGTCGGTTAGATATCTCTGTACACTGGCGTGAGCACCTACATTATGTTCGTCTGGGAGATTTAACACTACCATGCCAGCATTTTTTACAGCCATTACCTCACGTCCAACCCAGCCACCAACTTCAGTTTTCCAGTAGGGGATAGAGTATGCAACGTCAAGCCCTGCTGAGAGATAATGTTCGGACAAGTTGGTTACAGTGGCATCGAACGGATGAATATAGTTACCTTTTACAGTAAAATAATAGGAGCCTTCTTTATAGAAATTGCCCATACTATAACCTGATTCAAAGCTAACTTGCCCAACATGTTGATCGCTGTTGGGATACATTGAATAGTACGCCTCAGCCCCATAGTGCCATTTGCTACCATCATATACCTTACCACCACCAAAAAAGATGTTGCCATTATTGGTGGAGTCATCGGTAGAGTTGATGTAGTGGATACCACCACGAACATTGGCTTGGTAGTTTAGATAGTGGGTGTAAGCTGCTGCAACATCTGTCTGTTTAAGATTGTTGGTGCCAGCAGTTGTATAGCTTATGTTGGAATACGACGCTCCCAACTCTACAAGGTTGGTTGCCGATGGAATGGCAATATAGGCTCCTGTGGTGTAGCCAGAATCGTGGGATGAATCACCCCCATAGGAGAGATAACCAGCATAGGGAATTACTGTTACTTTATATTTTGCTGGTATTTTGGCACTTGTTAAAGAGGATATCTTTGTTGACGTAAGGGTTTGATAATCTGGTTCTGCATCATTTGCAGCCAGATGGTAGACACCCTTGTTGATATTTGGATCTCTGTCTGACAAAAATTTAGAATTAGGATATCGCCATGTGGGGGTGGCGGTGGTTTCATGACCACCGTAAATGGTTGAAGAGTCTTGCATCACCTGGATATGGTTGGCTAATTTTAAAGATGTGGATTTAGAATAAAAACCATTTCCTTGTGCCATAGCTGCTGTCGGTGCAAGGAGAATTGAGCAACAGATTGCAAACTTCTTCATGTTAATTTCCTTCGGTTTATGTATATATCTATCAGCAAAGAAGTGCTTTGTCTGACTAATTATATATGAAGGAAGCAATAAGCAGACCAAAAGTATGAAGACTATTTTGTATCGGGATGATTTTTGGAAAATCTGAAGGCGTTGATATTATTAGGATCTAAAATCCAGAGATCTTTGTAAAGTTGACGAGCAGTTGCTGTGTCACCTTGGCCCATGCGTATTATGGCTAGCTGTTCTATAAAGCTTATATCGGAAGGGTAAAGAGCCAACATTTTTTGGGTGACTGCCGCTGCCTGGACAAAATTTTCTTCACCCACAAGGGCTTTTGCCAAATAACGGTTAGCCAGATAGTTATAAAAATCTATTTTGATAATGCTATAGCAGATAAGCTTAACTTCACCATAGTTTTGTTGGGCAAGTCCTACAACTGCCTCGCCAAGTTTAGGGTCGATAGCACTGGGAATCGCACTGGCAGCACTTCTATAATATTCTAAAGAGTTTCTGTAACGTCCTGCTAGATAGTGGAGCCAGCCAAGGCGTAAATTGATCGTGTATTGACGGGGGTATTGTTCATAAACCGGCATTAAAGCTTGAATGGCTGCGTTATAATCCTCAATTTTTTCTTGGGTAAATGATTCGTGGTAGGAGTCTGCTATCAAGCTATCTGCTTGGGCGGTTGTTACTGTAGCAAAAATGGTTATTACCAGCAGTAATAGTCCTAAAACAGAATTATTCAAACTATTTGCTGATCGCATTTTCAACCCTTTGCAGTATGGTAGAGTCAACACTCAACCTCTGGATACCCTTATGCTCATCTAAATCAAGTGCAGTTTTTATGGTTTCTTTGCCTGTATCGATATAACCTTCAATCCTGTTTTTGCCTTTAAAACCCCAACAACCGACATGTATAAACCCTGCATGGTAAAAGGAGGCCATAAATTGCCCCCAGGCTCGACTTATGCCACTGTGTAAAATATTGAGTGGCAATGAGTCCTGCCAGCTCAAACCATCTTGGCGGACAAGAGGCATACGGGGCAGTGTCAAAAACATCAAACGCAAAAGACTATCATCTTTTCCGTGATAATCATAACAATAAAAAAAGCCTGCCGCCTTGGCAAAAAGCAGGGTGTTACCATCTTCATCGACAAAATAAAACTGTCCACTAATGGGTTCCATACAGACGGTCCAGGAGCATCTCTGGCCTTTTTGCCTGCCTGCTATACACTCAAAAACCAAGGTTTCATCCAGGGTGAAGGAGAGATGACGGTCCAATAGTTTGTCGATAAAAAAGCCACTTATCTCTTGCTCTTTTTTTGGTGTTTGATAAAAGATCATCTGGGAGTTGTGCTGATAGGTGGTGAAGATAAACGGTGAAGTTGCAGCCCCCAATACAGGGCTTGTCTGGGCTTGTAAATGTATGTGGGGTTGGGCAGAATAGCCACTGTTACCGCACAGACCCAATACTTGACCCAACTCTACATAATCCCCTTTTTTGCACTTAAGACTGCTTTTGGCAAAATGGCTTAAGGATACATATATGCCTGTTAGGTCTTGCTGAATAATTACCGTGTTGCCCCAGTTATCTATGGAGTTGGGTTGATCTATGGGGTTGTCGTGAATATGGTTGATCGCCTCCACAACATAACCACTTACAGGGGCGATAACCGGGCGATTAAAGGCGTAATAATCTTCCAGGTTTGTGCCTCGGTTTTTATATGAGTTACCCTCTTTATCGTGGACGATAAAATCCAGGGCATATCGCCACACCCCTTTGTGGGTCCAAACATCATCAAACCCTTGATAAACAAACCACTTGCCCACAAATGGTGGGTTTATGCGGATCTGCTCTGTTTGAAAACGATGGCGGGTAGAGAGATAGTGGCCCAGGGTTCTCTCAGGATTCTTTTTTATCACCTTTACGCAATAGC
Source organism: Magnetococcales bacterium (assembly GCA_015232795.1). Classification (GTDB taxonomy): domain Bacteria; phylum Pseudomonadota; class Magnetococcia; order Magnetococcales; family JADFYX01. The sequence goes on along the minus strand of JADFYX010000062.1, from coordinate 1,784 downwards.
TATAGCCTATCTGCTTTAGGCTAAACAAAAAACAGATAACCGTAATATTAAACGGTAAGGTAAAAACTGGTATTTTAAATACTGTTAAAAATACCTCTGCTGCGTGGATGGTCAAAATGGTGATGGCGACTGCAATTAGGCTCAGAGTATAAGAGCGGATAGAGGGTATAAAAAATACCCCTCCTACTGCTATTGAAACCAAAATGGTGTTAAAGGCGTAGGGGTCGTTTAAGGCTTGGTGGAGAGAGCCTCCCAACATGGAGTGGACAAAAGCTCCCCAGCAATAACCGCTAACCGCCAAAAGCCCCATAATGCGTGAGACTATCAATAACATTAAAAAAATTACGCCCCCTGCCACCACGTTGGGCAAAAACAGTATTGTGCCCAGAGCTTTAAAAAATCCTGCTACCCACAGGGGTAATAGAATTTCTAATGTTTGGTATGAAAAGCTGAAATGGGGCAGTTCATAGATAAAAAGATTGCCATATTGATAAGCCGCCAGATATACCACAGAGCTAATAATAGCAAATGGCAGGGAGAGTATGGGAACCCCTCTGGCAGCAAATAGAGTTTGTAGAGCAATTGTTACCAGCAGGGTAAGTATGGCAGCGGTAATTATAAAAAACCCGGTAATAGGTCCGAGTTGAAATAAAAAACCGATAGACATACCCACAAGCAGGGGGTTGTAGAGATAATAACCCTGCTCAAGATAGTTAGGGCTCATCTCTATCAGACGGGCAAAAACCAAAACTGTAAGTACGGCAATAAGACCAGACAGCGCAACGTTGGGTTGTAAAAATCCCAAGGCAAAAAGTACAGCCCCCACACGGGCACTCTGCATAAACAGAATATTTGAATAGGCAGAAAACAGGGGGTGTACAAAAAGCCAAAAACGTTTGAAGAGGGGTGACTGAAAAATCATAAAACCAAACGATCCGGTAGCTGTTCCCGCCGTTCTATATCGCTGAGGTCTTCCCCTTCACGAATGATATCTACAACGCCATTTTCTCCAATTAACAGTACAGCAGGGCGGTATTGAATAAATTGCATCCATTGGGTGACGTTATATGCTCCAACCGGGGAGACCACCAATGGTGTACCCTTTTGCAACCTTGGCAGCATAATACTGTCCCGTATAACGTCAATGTTCATGCAGAGTGGACCATTGAGAATGGCTGGTTCTGGCAATCCTTTCAAAGGAATACCACTCTCTACAACCAGGTCATACCATGTATGGGTGAACAGTAGGTTGACTCCAGCATCCACCACATAAGAACGGCAGCCGTCCGGCATGCTTTTTTGCCCCACAACCGAGGTGATGAGATAACCTGCCTCGTCAATCAGGTGGCGACCGCTCTCTATAAACAGTTCAGGACGACGATCCGGCCCAAGATTGTCCAGCAGACCCCCGACTATAGCCTCGGCAAAATCATCGATAGCCGGAATAACCACTTCTGGGGGTTGGTAAACCCCTTTTAAGCGATTTTTAGAGGGAAAACCACCGCCAATATCAATATATTCAATGTGGTAGTCAAACTCTTCTTCTATCTGCAATAAAAAACGCGACATTTTATGGGTCTGGATACGGTAGGCGTTGGGGTCCAGCATAAATGTACCAATGTGTGAGTGCAGGCCAACTATATTTAATTTATTTTTTGCGTTGATTCTTTTTACCGCAGCTAAAGCCACATCGTTATCAAGGTTAAAACCAAACCTACTCCAGTGGGGCTGAATGCCCGTGTCCATGTTCAGTCGCAAAGCCACATCAACTCTCTGGCCCAAAT
>JADFYX010000061.1 GCA_015232795.1 Magnetococcales bacterium | reverse complement strand
TTATTTTCAACAGCGTGGGGGTTTGGGGGCCTGCAAGGCCTCCCAAGGTTCTGCCTTTATTTTCAAAAGCGTGGGGGTTTCTGCAAGGCCTCCCAAGGTTCTTCCTTTGACTTTTGTGCAGTTGATAAATGGAATAATAATAATAATTACACCCGTTGAAGTCTTACGTATATAAACTTCTGCTTTCCACCTTTAGGGGTAACGTGCTCCTCTTCCCGACTTTCCAACATCTGCAACCTATCCCCACCCAACGCTTTGTGTAGAGATTGGGCATCGTTACCAACTATATCCAACCCACTACATTTTTTAGGACCATCAACGGCAAATGTAGAGACAACCAAAAACCCGCCCGGTTTTAAATGTCGAAAAAGTATTTCCCGGTATTTCTCCCTATCGCCAGCATCTGTCAAAAAATGAAAAACCGCCCGATCATGCCATAAATCAAAACGATCATCTGTAGAAAAACCGGTAATATCAGACTCTATCCAGGTAACACCCCCAGCAACAGCAGCATCCAACCTCTCCCGGCTTTTCTCAAGAGCAGTGGAGGATATATCCAACACACTCAAAGCCGTAAAACCCTGCCCCAACAACTCCCCCGTCAAAGTAGAACCCCCACCACCAACATCAATTATGCTGGCATCAAAAGCCAAACCACAAGCCTTAATTAACCCAAGAGAAACCGTAGGAGACCCCTGAAACCAGCTCCAACTATCAGCCTCCCTACCAGAATAAGCCTTATCCCAATGTGCCTTCCTATCCATAACAATCTCCGAATATAAACCTAAAAGCCAATCTCCTCTCCCACCCGTTCAAGCTCCCCCCGCAACCCAAACTGCCCAATCTCCGTAATGCGCTCTTTTGAAAGTTGCAAAGTTTTCTTGGCAAGCTCTCCATTCCCATTATGATACTCAAATCTAGCACGAGCAATATACATTTCAACAATTTTCTGCCCATAGCTCATCTGCTCAATCAACTTTTCAGCGCGCTCAAGGGCAACCCCGGCCTCTTTTAACTTCCCCTCATCCAACAAATAATGACACTGCAACAACCGCCCATCCGCCTCATAAAGCAACAGACCACAGCGTACCGCAGTCTCCAGAGCTGCATCCAGATCATGCTGGCCTTTTTCCTGCTCTCCCTGCTGGCGGCGGAAGTTTGCTCGGTGGTTGAGAAAATCTGGTAGAAATTCAATTTTTCCAGCTTTGCGAATTCCATCTACTGCTGCATCAAATGCAATCTGGGCTGCTCTGGTCTCTCCAAGGAGGGTTTGGCTGCGAGCTATTGTTAGCTCATCAAAAGCAATTGCAAGAAGATGATTTCTTTTTAGAGCAATTTTCTGGGCATCTTGTGCTCGCTGCAAAACCACCCCATAGTCAGCTTTGCTCTGAGCTTGCTCCAACATAAGGGCACAATATCGCGCTCCTTGCAGAGCATAAAGCTGTGGTTTTTGGGGATCATCTTCCCCTTGCAACCCCTCCGCCTTTTGAAAAAACTCCTGACTAGCCTCCATTTTTCCCAATCGGTGCAAAGTGGTGGCTAATTGTGAGTGGTTGACCAACTGCCGGTATTTATCCGCTGTTTTTCCAGCCCACTCAATTCCCTGCTTTGCCCTCTTTTCAGCATCAAGCAAACTCCCAGTGGCAAGTAGAAGATCAACAAGGTTTGTGGCAGCATTGGCAGCATTTAGCCAATCCTCAAGTTTTTCAGAAATCTGCATTTGGCCTCGCCTTGGCCTCACCGCCTCGGTCATCCGCCCCAGGGACATAAGGCAGAAGAAGAAAACCCTGTGGGCCTGGCGGAAAAGTTTTGGCTCTTCTTTCTCAAATTTTTGCCCAAAATATTCCCTAACCAAAGGGTGGGCATCATACTCGGTTCTCTCTCCAACCACACCTGTTTTATCATGCAGGATCAAACCGATATGTTCCAGATTGCCAACCATCTGGTTTATTTCAGGGTCAGCCATATTTTGCAAACCATGGGCAACCTCGGCTTTTTCTTGGAGTTGCTTAAACAGCTCTACATCCATAGGCCGATCAAACAGCCCTAAAAGAGGTAAAAAAACTGTCTCTTTACCATCCTTCTGCCAAAGTTTATCTTCATAATGCTGCATAACCTGCTTGGCATGCTCCCCTGCTCCCCCGGCAATAAACAGATCATCTATCTGGTCATTTTTTGCAATATCACCCCCATACCGTTGAGCCAACAAATTACCCAAAAGCACCAAACCCAGACCATGACCAGCCATTTTTTTAACAGTGGCATGAAACTCCCTCTTCAACCCTTTTCTGTCCAAACATCATCACGCTCGCCAGTTGAGATAGAGTGTTTATTAATTGCCTTTCCATCTTTCGGCATTAATTGAAAACGTTGAAATTTCTCTTTCTTCCATAAACAATTTCCTATAGTACTAAAAATAGAGTAAAAACAAAAGAAAACTTAAAGGGTATCAACAAAAGGAAGGGCGGTACAATTAGAATTTTATATTAGTAAAAACTAACAATTAAATCAAATCTTTATATCGATTCAGCAAAAGCTCATAGGTTGCTAAAATTTCAGAATAATATATATTTTTAATTCTCAGATATATTTTTTCTACATCTTTCTCATTGTAAACATGGGTAGTGAGATTTCTATCACTATGCATATCCAACCAAACAGCCTCATCTTTAAGCCAATGAATTGCAAAAGCTTTTTTTAAGGTTTCTTTTGGGGTTTGGCTGCTTATTCCCTCATATTGCAGGCAGCGTTTAAGAGTTTTCCATAACAACTCATAGGTATACTCAAACCTTTGAATGGTGGCATCAACTATATAATCTTCACCATTTTGCTTTTGAACTAGTTCACCTAAGCTTTTCAATGCTTTGTCAAGATTAGCCAAGGACTGTTTTACTTTAGCTTCGCTCATATAGAACTACCCCCTCTCTTGCTACATTTTCCTGCAACTCTCTATTTACCTCATCCAGCCTAACTATATCAATACTATACAAAGTGGGAGCATCTTCAATATATAGCCAAATCTCAGTCCACTGTTTTTCTTTAGCATTAGGACACAACACAGCAAGATCAATATCTGAGCGTTCTTCATGGTCACCCCTGGCACGGGAACCATAGAGTATTACTTTTTCTACATATGGCAGGGTTGCAAGATAGTCTGTAATCTCTGCAATTATTTTTGGTTGGTTTTCCACCAAATTATCTAGATCCAGGGCGGGGATTGTAGCCCGGACTTGGCAGGTAGCGGTCTTTTTTTGGGGAGTCGTTCCAGGGATTTCGGCCCCATTGTTGGGATTGGTCGTTGGGGTTTTTTGTTGCTGGTTGGCTGTTCCAGCCTTTGTCTTGTTGTTGGAAACCGCCTGTGGCCAGGTTGGGGTTGGAAATGCAGGTGGCTTTTCTTGGTATTGCCTGTTTTTCGCAACTGGCTAGGGTGTGATAGTTACATTGGGTACGCCAATTTTCTACCATGCAATATGGGGAGCCACCTTTTGGGGCTATCATTGTTTCCCGGTTTAATACACAATCGCCCCGGCTGCCTGCTGCTTTTTTGCAGGAGGCTAAATCTTGATAATTACAACGTTTGCCGTTAAAATCTACCACACAATATAGTGCTGCTGCTGCCTCATTGCTCCATATTAATATGGCAAACAAAATTGTTATTACTCGCATGGTTTTATCCTTAAGCAACTGCTACTTTTTCAATTTAGATTTATAATTATTTCTTTATTCCAGTTATATGAAAATATTTTGTTGCTAGTATACTCTTTATACTTATAAATTATACAAAATAAAGGCAAAACCTTGGGAGGGCTTGCAGCCCCCCAAACCCCCACACTTTTGAATTTAAAGGCAAAACCTTGGGCTGTGCCCAAACCCATCAGGGGAATGATTCCCCTGAACCCCCACTAATACAGGCTCTATTTTTTAAAATACTTTTGCTATGGCCTCAATCTCTACCAATGTTCCCTTCGGCAGTGAAGCTACACCCACTGTTGCCCTTGCAGGATATGGAGGGGTTAGGTATGAAGCGTATACTGCGTCCACTTTGGCAAAATCTGCTATATCCACCAGATAGATCGTTACCTTCACCAAATTGTTGAAATCACACCCGGCCTCCAGCAATACAGCACTGATATTGCGCATTATTTGATTGGCCTGTGCCGCTACACCTCCTGCTACCAACTGATTACTCTCTGGATCTATAGCTATCTGACCAGATAAAAAAAGTAAATCACCACTTTTAATGGCTTGGCTATATGCGCCAACAGCTTGGGGAGCAGACTTGCTTGCTATGGGCTGTTTGTTTGTGCTCATAACTATCCCCTTATACGCTCCATTTTATGGACAATGGGTAGAGATTTAACCTGTTTGCTAATTTCATCCAACAAATCTTTACCCTCCACCTCAACATCCAAAATCAACACAACAGGGTCGCTTAAACGATCTTGATATTTAATTTGCACAATATTACCTTTGGCCGTAGTAACTGCCTGACTTACCAGAAACAGTGCATCACGTTGGTTTTGTGCGGTAATTCGTAACCGTGCGATATAATTTTTATCTGAGAACTCCGGCCAATCAATATCAGTAATCCACCGCTCTGGATGGCTCTGTAGAGCTACCAAATTAGGACATTCAACCCCATGAATTACAATACCCTTGCCACTGCTGATAATGCCAACAATCTTGTCCCCTGGAACCGGGCTGCAACAACGAGCCACCGAAACTGCCATCTCTGGTAAAATACCCTGCAAATGCATGGATTTTCCAGAACCACCAACACTATTACTGGCTCTTGTAGTTGGTTTTGTATCTTGGACTTCCTCTGGATCACCTTCTTTTTTGGTATTGTCCTTTTTTGGAAACATGGCGTGGACCGCCTGCAAAGGACCAATCAACGAAGTACCAACCTGAAATAAAAACTCTTTTTCACTGTTTAAGTTAAACAGTTTTGCCCCACGCATTATAGCCTTACCACCCAAGGCAAAACCTTTTTGCAATTTTTTTAATTCGCGAGAGAGTATCTCTTGACCCAAAGCAATGCCCTGCTCCCGGCGTAGCTCTTTCTGCCAACGATTAATGCGATATTTTGCCTGTCCGGTAACTACAAATTGCAACCAATCCTTGTTGGGATGCTGGGTTTTAGAGGTAATAATCTCTACACTATCTCCCGTCTCCAAAGGAGTTTTTAAAGGAACCATGCGCCCATTAACCTTGGCTCCCTGACAATGGTCTCCTACTGCTGAATGAACAGCATAGGCAAAATCAACCGGGGTGGCCCCACGGGGCAGGGTTCTAATATCCCCATCAGGAGTAAATAGATATATTTCGTTGGGAAAGAGATCAATCTTAACATGTTCTAAAAACTGGTTGGGATCATCGGTTTTTTGATGGACTTCCAACATCCGCTTCAACCAATCATAACCTGTTGCCGACGACCGCTTTTTGGTGTCCAAACCCCCTTGCTCTTTATATGTCCAGTGAGCTGCAACCCCACTCTCGGCAGTCTGATGCATCTTCTCGGTGCGGATCTGTATCTCTATACGATTGCCAAAGGGGCCAATCACCACCGTATGCAACGATTTATAGCCGTTGGACTTGGGCATGGCGATGTAATCTTTAAAACGTCCCGGCACCGGACTGAACTCGCTGTGAATCATGCCAAAAACTTTATAACAATCAGCCTTTTTATGGACAATAATTCGATAACCGATAAGATCGTGCATATCCTCCAGATTTATCTGTTTTCTCTGCAATTTTGCGTAGATGGAAAACAGATGTTTCTCTCGCCCCACAACCTCAGCAGCTATGTGGTGCTTACGCAGACTCTTCTTTAAAATGGAGATTACCTTGCGAACTACATCCTCCCCACCCATGCGACTTTTTATAACAGCCTCTTTTAACTCTACATACTTAACTGGCTCTCGAAGCCTGAAAGCTAAATCTTCCAGCTCATTTTTTATCCAATAGATACCCAACCGATGGGCAATAGGGGCGTAGGTCTCCAACACCTCCTTAACCATCTTTTCAGGAAGCTCTACATTATCTCTAACTGCCAGACGAAGTTGTTGCAGACAAAAAGCCAGACGAATGAGAATTACCCGCACATCCTTGGACATGGCAAGGATCATCTTACGGAACTCTTCAGCTTGAACTTCAGAACGAACGCGGGATGTAACGTGAATTATTTTTGTCAGGCCATCAGCAAGAAAAGCAATATCCTCATTAAACTCTTCTTTAATGGTCTCTAGTTTGACTTGATTTGATTCAACCGCATCCGAGAGCAACGCTGCTGCTATAGATGCGGTATCCATCCGTAGCTCAACCAAGGTACGGGCTACCGCTAGGGAGCGGTTAAAATTATACTCTTGCTCTTTTGTGCGGGGAATTTTGAGTAGAAAAATACGCAGACGGTCCAACAAAGCCTTGTCGGCATCGGAGTGATACTCAAGAATTTTCTTGACCAACTCCGCCCACTGCTGCAAATGTCACCTCCACTTGTTGAAAAAATACCATGGGGTTTAAACCCCATGGTATTTATATAGTTATGGCAGTAGTTTATACAACCCCGCCACTCTCCTCTTCGCCATCATTTGCTGCTTTTAAATCTGGGCTATCAATATCAGAAACAACTCCTGGCAATTGAGTCTCTTCTGCCATTAAAGCTAGAGCCTCAACATCTGGCAGAATATCAATCTCTGGGATAATTTCTTCCTCTACCACTTGCTCTTTAGGCCGCTTTTCAATAAGCAACTCTGCTAAATTGAGATTATCTTCTGCAATTTCCCGGAGAGCAACAACGGTCATTTTATCGTTTTCCAGAGGGACAGTTGGCTCACTTCCCGCAGTCAATTGCCGAGCTCTTTTTGCAGCCAATATAACTAAGTCAAAACGATTATCAACATTTTCTAAACAATCTTCTACCGTTACTCGTGCCATGTCTTCATCCTATCCTTTATAATAAAACAGTGGTTAAAAACCATCAGTAATTTTTTTAATTCGTTCAGCCATACGATCTCTAGTTAAACGCTCAGCCCGAACAATTGCTAATAAATCGGCCTTGCCCTCTTCTAGAATATCGTTAATGACCAAATAATCAAACTCATGCCAATGGGACATCTCCTCACTAGCTTGGTTCATGCGTTTATCTATTATCTCAGAGCTATCTTGACCACGCATCTTCAGCCTCTGACGCAATACTTGCAGTGAGGGTGGAACAATAGAGACACTTACCACATCACAAGCTGGTAAACTCTTGCGAATTGATCTGGCTCCCTGCCAATCAATATCAAGTATAATATCCGTACCCTTAGCTATAGTCTCTTCTACAATCGCTTTTGACGTACCATAATAGTTACCAAAAACTTCTGCCCATTCCAAAAATGATCCGTTTTTAATCTCTTTTTGAAACTGCTCTTTTGCTATATAAAAATAGTGTTCACCGTGGTTTTCCCCCGGTCTTGGCTCTCTGGTGGTGGTAGAAACTGAATTAATAATATCTTTACAGTTTTTAACTAAATACTGCGCCAATGTACTTTTTCCCGCACCAGATGGAGCAGACAGTATAAGAACAAAACCCCGTTTGTTACTACTCACAATAATCCTCCAGTAATCGCCTGGAATTTTCAAATTTAAAAAGATTATTCAAGATTCTGCACCTGTTCTCTGAATTTTTCCACAATAACCTTCATATCAATACCAATTTGGGTTATTTCACCATCTTGGGCCTTGGAGCAGAGGGTATTAGCCTCCCGGTTTAACTCCTGACATAAAAAGTCTAAACGTCGTCCCACAGGTTCATCATGATCCAGAACTGCAACTATCTCATTTAAGTGTATTTTGAGTCGGTCCAACTCTTCAGAAACATCCAACCTATTTATAAAGTAAAGCTGCTCTTGGGCCAGCCTACCTTCATCAATATCCGAATCAACTAGCTCTAAAAGGCGTTTATTAAGACGCTCCTCCAGGCTCTTGCGTACCCTTGGTAGATTTGCAACTACCTTATCGACTAAAGTGGTTAACTGAGCCAAAAGTCCACGAATGACCTCTTCAAGCCCCCTACCCTCACCTAGACGCATCTGGGTTAAACTGGCTGCTGCCCTATCTAAACTTTCCAGTACCGCATGGCTAAAAGATTTTCCCCCATCAAGGTCGTCAATTTGGGGTCGAGATTGTTTTTGCAGCATACCAGGCCAAGAGATAATATTTGCCACACTCAATGGGACACGATCTTTCACAGCTTGGCTGTTAATCTCTCCCTCAAGATAGAGAAGTGAGTTTAACAGTTGTGAATCGAGTTGTAACTCTCTTTGACCTTCAGGCTGGTCTCTAAGAGATAGGGTACACTCAATGCGTCCGCGATTAAAAATGGTTTTTAGCTGTTTAGTCGCTAAAATCTCAAGTTCGCCATAACCTTCTGGCAGTCGAAAGGCCAAATCCAAAAAACGGTGATTTACAGACTTAAGCTGCCAACTCAAGTTAAATCCATGGGTTACGGCAACATCGCTACCAAAACCAGTCATACTTTGCAGCATTAATTTTTTTTCCGTTAAAAAAAGGGAGCGTACACAATTTGGATACGCCCCCTTTCACTACACCAGCAAAGGAATTTAATTGCAAATCCCTTATTGCTTAAGCACAAAATGTTAGCTATGGATAGCTTCGTACTTAGCTTGCAACTCTTCTTTACTCTCTTCATGAGCCGGGTCGGGAACGATACACTCGACCGGACAAACCTCTACGCATTGTGGTTCATCAAATGCGCCTACACACTCACTGCAAAGATCAGCATGGATGTAATAGATGTCACTATCGACATCAGATCCATCCGTAATCGCCTCGTTTGGACACTCAGGTAAACAAACGTCACAGTTTGTGCAATCTTCATTGATTAGCAAAGCCATCGGTTAACACTCCTTGATTACGAATTTATAAAAACAGTTTGATCTAACAAAATTAAGCTAAATTAGCAAGTGATTATAAAATATTTGTGCTATATTATTATATGTCACCAGTTGAAAACAACATAATTTCTATGGAAATAGAGGTAGCTGCCCAATAGCGGCATCCTCTTTACGGCCCAACATAATATTCATATTTTGCACCGCCTGTCCAGCCGCTCCCTTAACTAAATTATCAATTGTTGAAACAACAACCAACCAACCGGTTCTTGTATCAGGAACAACAGACAAATAGCAATAGTTTGAACCTCTTACATAATTTGTTCCGGGTAAATTACCCGGTTCAAGAACCCTGACAAACTGCTCATTTGCATAAAAATCGGTATAAAGTTTTTGCCACTCATCAATATCTTTTATCCCAACAGGCCGTAAATGGCAAGTGGTTAAAATACCCCTTGACTGGGGTAACAGATGGGGAGAAAATCGCACAAACACTTTTTTTCCACAAAGTTGCGACAATCCCTGTTCAATTTCCGGTGTGTGACGGTGACCTACCGCCTTATAAGAGCGGAAACCTTCACTAACTTCAGAAAAAAGTGTCCCCTGGCTTGGACTACGCCCTGCCCCAGAGGTACCAGACTTGCTGTCTATCACTAGTGAATCTAAATCAATTAGATTATCTCTCATCAAAGGAGCTAAGGCTAAAAGTACCGAAGTTGGATAACAGCCAGGATTAGCCACTAGCCGAGCTTTTTCAATCTCAGCACGCTTAAGCTCTGGAAGTCCATAAACAGCCTCAGAGAGCAAATGAGGGGCTTTATGGGCCTCTCCATACCACTCTTGATATACATCCGCATCGTCAAGACGAAAATCGGCAGAAAGATCGACAACCTTTGCCCCACGGTTTAGCAGCTCGGGCACCACACCCATAGAGGTGACATGGGGCAGGGCACAAAAAACCACGTCACAACCTTCAACTGCCGAAAGATCATCTAACGGTGTGCAGACAAGCTCTGGTCCATTGATGAGATGGGGAAATATGGCAGACATCGGCTTACCAGCAAAACGCTGTGAGGTGACAAATTTAATTGTTATATCAGGATCTCTTGCCAACAACCGGACCAACTCACCACCTGTGTAGCCTGATGCACCTTGTATTCCTACTGTAATAGACATAGTACCACCATCTATATTGTCGTTTAATTTATTGCAAATTAGTTATCAAAATGTGGCTAACCTTTAAGAGCGAGCTTGCTACTACAGGTTTTTTAAATTTACAGTTTTCAACCAATTTATAAGCAAAAAAAAGGGAGGCAATCGCCTCCCTTTTGTAAATATTGAGATAAGCGTATTAACGCTTGGAAAACTGTGTACTCTTTCGGGCTTTACGGCGACCATATTTTTTGCGTTCAACAACACGGGAATCGCGAGTTAAGAAGCCAGCTTTTTTCAGTACGCCACGTAGGGTAGGATCGTGGAGAATGAGAGCTTTGGAAATTCCTAGACGGATAGCTCCGGCCTGTCCTGAATTACCACCACCATGAGCATTTACAGTAATGTCAAACTGGTCCAGGGTCTCGGTTAACTCGAAAGGATGACGCATAATCATCTGCAAAACATCACGACCAAAATAGGATTTTGAATCACGCTTGTTGATGGTCATCTTGCCTGTACCGGGTTGCATCCATACACGTGCTATGGACTCTTTGCGTCTGCCGGTTGCATATATTGCGTCTGTCAGTGACATAAACAGTTGCTCCTAAAAGGTCTTTTCAAATTCTATTAATCTAAAGTCAAGGCGACTGGGTTTTGTCCCGCGTGGGGATGCTCTGCACCTTTATACACTTTTAACTTACGATACATATCCCGGCCCAATTTGGTCTTGGGTAACATACCCCGGATTGCATTCTCAACTACACGCTCAGGATGACTACCTTCAAGTTCTTGACGAGCAGTCTTGGATTTTAATCCACCTGGGAAACGTGAATGACGATAGTATAGTTTATCATCAAGCTTATTGGCTGTTAAGCGAATTTTATCGGCATTGATAATAACTATAAAATCCCCAGTATCCATATGCGGGGTAAATATAGGCTTATGCTTACCACGTAACCGCAGAGCTACCTCTGTGGCTAAACGGCCTAGTACCCTGTCCTCAGCGTCAACAACAAACCATTCACGCTTGATATCCGAAGGTTTGGCAGAAAAGGTTTTCACGATAATCGCTCCATTCCTCAGCTAAAGTCGCGTTTTTTTATCAGTCGCACTTTAACTAAGGGGTTCACAAACGAAGACACGCCCTCGATTAAAGATATAAA
>JADFYX010000060.1 GCA_015232795.1 Magnetococcales bacterium | reverse complement strand
TAGGTTTCGCTACATTTTCTGGCAGTAGAGAGATAAAAGTGGGCTTTGGCAAAGCCGGGGTTAATGGTAATAGCCTTTTGGTAATTTTCAACTGCTGCTTTTAGATCTCCTTGCTCTTGCAATAACATAGCAAAATTATTATAAGCATCAGAATAATCAGGATTTATTGAAATAGCATTTTTGTAGCTTTTTGCAGCCTCTTCCTGTTTTGCTAACTCATTAAATGCATTTCCAAGGTTGTTATAAGCCTCTGCATAATCAGCTTTAATAGCAATTGCTTGTTGGTAACTTAAAACTGCTGCATTAAACTGCCCACACTCTTGCAGTACATTAGCTAGATTATAATGTGCCTCTACATAAAAAGGATTTAAAGATATTGCTCTTTTATAACTTTCGACAGCTTGATTAAGTTTGCCTTGGGCTTGCAAAATATTGCCAAGATTGTAGTGAACCTCAACATGATTTGGGTCTATATCCAGAGCTTTATTATAATTTAAAAGGGCTTCATCAAGCTCTCCCAGTTCATTTAAAACACCACCAAGATTGTTATAGGCATTTGCGAAACTTGGTTTAAGAGCAATAGCTTTTTTATAGTTAACAACAGCTTTGTCTAACTTGCCTTGCTCTTTTAGGGCATTACCTAGATTGCAATGAGCATCTGCATAATCAGGATCAATAGCAATAGCTTTTTGATAGCTGGCAACTGCCTCATCCAACCTGCCTTGAGCTTTTAGGATAACCCCAATATTACTTAAGGCTGCAATATTCGTTGGTTGGATTTCAAGAGATTTTTCATACCATTTTAAAGCCTTGTCCAACTCTCCAGATTGTTGAAATGAGATCCCCCTTTTTAGAGCCTCTTGAGCTTTGTCTTGTAAGTATTCATTTGGCTTATTTGATATAGGGATGTCAATATGCCCCGGTCTGAAGGGTTGCTGTGAATCTTCATATGCTGCTAGAAAATCGTTGTGGGCTAAGAGTTTTAGCTCACTGGGTTTGTTGGTTGTTCTGTTTTTTATAAATGAGAGATAACGTTTATAATTTTCAATTATAAATGGTAAATTGGAGATTGTTTTGGCTTTTTGTAGATAGTCGCCAGTTGTTTTTATATCGTTTTGGAAAGCAGCGATACATGCTAAATAGTTGAAGATTACGGCAGTTAAAGGATAGCCTTTCTCTATTGCTATCTCAATATGGGGCAGGGCTTTGTCAGGCTGGTTAGCCCTTATATACGCCCCTGCAAGGTCAACATGTGCGCTGTGAAGTCCATCTAGTCTTGCGAGGATATCCTTTGACTCATCTATGTTAAAATATTGTGTTCCCAAGCTGTTGTGATAACAGTTAATCCAAAGGTTGGTGATATCTTTGTCCTTTGCGGTCATGTTGTCATTAAAGCCATGCATATTGACATCATAATCAACAGCAAAAAAAATGTCTGTGCTGATATTTTTCTCTTTTTGGAAAATGTCAAACTCTTCAGTACCGGGGGTAAGGTTTAAGTGGGATATGGAAAATTGGCTGGGTTTGGCATCGTGAATAAGTTGCACGCTCTGTTGGAATGTTTGCAGGTTTTCACCTCTGTTACCAACAATGATATAAAACCGCACTTGCAGGCCATATTTTCTGGCCATATTTGTAACTTCAATTACCCGTTTAGGAACAAGCTTCTTTTTTATTGTCTTTAGAATATCTGGTGAGCCAGACTCAACACCCACACTTATCTGTTGACACCCAGCCATACGCATTGCCCGTAGCACCTCTTCATCAAGAGAGTTAACTCGGGTGTCACAACTCCAAATAAAGTTAATCCCTCTTTTTACAATCTGCTGACAAAGATTAAGAGTTCTTTTGCGTATAGCTGTAAAAGTATCATCCTTGATAGCCAGGGATTTAATTTGATTATTGTTAACTATCTTTTCAAGCTGTTGTAAAACATGCTCAGCAGAGTTCATTTTAAGTTTGCTGCCCCACTGAACCTCGCTACCGCAAAAGGTGCAACGAAATGGACAGCCCCGGCTTGTGATCAAAAGATGTAGAGAAAAATAGTCATGGGGAGAAGCTAGTTGGTCTAAATCGTTAATACGTTCACGCAAGGGACCGAGTTGCACCTGATTTCTATCATTTCGCCATGCCGTTCCAGCAATACCTTCTAAAGATTTATTAGACTCTAAATTTTCTATAATATTGAGAAAAGTAACCTCACCTTCACCCATTACTACTGTGTCAATGGCCTTATAGTGTTGCAAAGTCTCCTTGGGTAAAGCTGTTGTGTGGGTTCCGCCTGTTACTATGTGGGCTTTGGGATGTAATTTGCGAATTAATTCTGTAATAGCAGCAACACCACGAAGATTATGGGACATACAGGTCAAACCAACCAGATCAAAATCAATAGAGCTGATAAATTTTTCTACATTTTGCCAAGTAAAGTCAGACAAATTACAGATAAGAACCTTGCGCCCTGAAGACAATATCTGGGCAGCTATAGAGAGCAGTCCATAAGTGGTGGAGCATGCATCAAGTGAAATATCTTCGGCTCTTCTTGTTGGGTCTCCTCCTTGGCTAGAGGGGAAAGGTTTTTCACCTGGATTGGGAATTTTCCAATTTGGGGGTTGTAAAAGCAAAATTCGTAATTTATCTGTAGCAGAATTATCTCTCCTATCTTTAGCAAACTCTTTGAATGTCGTCTCAAAACAGTAAGATGCACCATTGACACTTTTTCTGCTTGAAACTGTAGTGTCATATTTAAAAGGAGTTTCTATTTTTTTTGCTAAATAATTTGCCTGTTTATCTGGGTAGAATGGAATTGTCACCTCATTTTTAATATTACGCTGTTTTAACAGAGACTCACCTAAAATTTTTAAATCTGTGGGAAAATCCGGGTTGATTTCCACAGCTTTGCTTAGGCATGCCAGAGCCTTGCTTGAGAACCCCAACTCTTGAAGTGCTACTCCCATATTGCTGTAAGCTGCGACGCTATCTGGTTTAATGGTAATTGCTTTTTGGTAACTGGCAATGGCCTCTTCTAGTTTGCCACAGATTTGCAACACAAAACCAAGATTGTAGATAGCCTCAACATGGTCTGGCTTAATGGATATAGCTTGTTGAAAACAATTTATTGCTTCGTCTAGTTTTCCTTGTCCTTGGAAAGCAACACCAAGGTTACAGTGAGCATCTGCATAATTAGGATTAATGGCAACAGCTTTTTGGTAACAGATAACTGCTTTTTCAAGCTGACCAGAATTATACAGTGTTAACCCTCTATCTAAAAGCTCATAAGCTTCAGTTTGTGATTGAGAATTTTTTATAAGAGTATTTAATAAATTCCTGATATCACTATTTCCAGGCTCGATATTAAGAGCCGTATTTAAAGATTGAATCGCCTCTTTGTCTCTACCTAAACAATTTAGTGATATGCCCAGGTTGTAGTGTAATAATGCTATGTTATCACCGATATTTAGAGCAATTTTAAACTGCTTTACTGCTAAATCATGCCGGTTGATTTTTTGGGCAATTACCCCTAGTAGATTTATACTATCAATATGATTTGGAGATGTTTGAATAATGGCTGTGCAAAGTTTGTCAGCTTCTGTATAGCGTTGCCCGTTAAAGTGATCAAGAGCTTGGGAGTATGCCACATCAACTGTAAGGAGAGATTGACCTTCAGATTTTGCTATGTTTTGCTCATTCATATTTTATCCATAGCCTGTGCATTTATTGCTGATATTGTTTTAAAGAAAATCACAATCTATATGTTGCGTAAAAATCAAGCCGTTTGCAAAGATCTGTAAATCTAGAATCAAATTATATGGTTTTCTAATTAAGGATAACAGATAAATTCAAACTCTGTGATAGAGTAGTGTTAAGTTGCTTGCAGGATATTTGCTGTAAATAAAACCAAGGGTGAGGTTTGGGGTTTCCTCTGGGGGTTCCTTTGAGTATGGTAATGAGCAGGATAGTGGGAAATAATCAATTTCAAGTAGTTGAAAAAGGGTCATAGAAAAAAGGTCATGAGTTTACGTCGATATTTACCAAAGATAGCAGCCCCTTTGCGAGGCTTAGGCATAGTCCTTTTTATTTTGCTACTTGGCTCTTTCATCCTATACATGACTGAAAAGAAGCAACAGAACGTGCTGGCAACCAATGAACCTACGATAATCAAACCTGCAGCCATTGCACCAGTTCAAAACGAACTCGCAAAAATCAATAAAGAACCTCAACCTTCCATAAAAACCACTTCCTCAAATCCCAAAAAGGTCAATCTAGCTTCACAATTAAATACCGATAGGCTGCCAAGTCTGACAGGTAAGGTTCCAGATTTTGCTGCAATAAAGGATGTTAAACAGAAAAAGAATAACTTTTTTGCATGGCTACTTGAGTTTGTCAAGAAAGAAAATAGCCGAATCAGTAGTCTCAGAGAGAGAATATTGGCTTATCAAAAACAAAAACTACAAAAAAAACCTTTATTGCCCAGAGATATAATTTGGCTAAAGAGTTTGGCACGCGAGTATGGACTCTCTCCAAAACGCTATCCTCATCATCCAGAATTTTATCCAGCTCTATTAAGGTCAGTAGATATACTGCCGCCATCTCTCGTGCTGGCTCAAGGTGCCAACGAGTCTGGCTGGGGAGGGTCTCGGTTTGCGAGAGATGCAAACAACCTCTTTGGGCAGTGGTGCTATATCAAAGGGTGCGGTCTGGTGCCATTGCGAAGGGAAAAAAATCAAAATCATGAGGTTGCACGATATAACTCAACTGGGGGTTCAGTCCGAGCCTTCTTTCATAACATTAACACACACCCAGCATACGCCCCCTTACGCAAGTTAAGGGAACAACTTCGTTACGAGCAAAAACCCCTTTCTGGGCTGGTTCTGGGAGATATGTTGATTCCATACTCTCAGCGTGGCAAAGCCTATGTAAAAGATATAAAGGCTCTTATTAAAAACAATAATCTTTCCCAATATGACCCTTCAAAAATACCCTCAGAGCTTGTGAAAAAATGAAATTCTGTTTGCAGGTGCTTCCTCACCATATTTTGGTAAATAAAAAAATACAATTTTTAGTGCTGATTGTTTTCACACCATTTAACCCAAACTTTGCGTAATTCTTGGGATAGATCCTGGGAGAATTTTTTGTGATCGCAAAGGGGGGAATTTGCTACTTTGTTACGAAGGTCTTTTTTTAGATTATTCATTCTTTGTGGGTTTGATACAAGGTCTATAACAAGTTGGGCGTATTCATCCAGAGTGTCTGTAACCAACTCATCAAGTCCAACAGTGCTATTGAAGCTTGCTGCATGACGACCAGCAAAAGTTGCACCCTTGGTTGTAACTACAGGAACACCCATCCACAAAGCCTCCAAGGTAGTTAATCCACCAGAGTAGGGCAGGGTATCCAGTGCCAGGTTTATAGAGTTATATCTTTGCAAAAGCTCTTCATGGGGGAGGCTACCCTCCATAGTTATTCTATTTATATCGATACCAATTTTAGCAAAATAATTTTTAACTCTTTTAACGTTTGACGAACTATCCATCCCTCTATATATCAGCAGAAAATCAGTTTGGGGGCATTGGAGTAGAATTTTTGCCCAAACCTCTAGCATCGTTGCATTTATCTTAGCGGTATTGCCAAAATTTCCTAAAACAAAACGATTTGTCAGTTGAGGGTTTATTGCTGGGGTAAATTTAGGAGGGGTATAACAGAGCCAGGAGTTTGGTAATCTAATGATACTCTCTGTATAATATTTTTCTTCACCTTCATATATTGAGTGACTATCTGCTATTAACCAATCCATAGTCTGAAGTCCGGTGGTGCCAACATATCCAGCCCAACTTATTTGTATTGGGGCGGGCTTTTTGGCAAATACAGATAACCTATTGTGGGCAGTGTGACCTGACAAATCAATTAATATATCTATAGCATCATTGTTAATGTGTGTTGCTAATGCTGCATTATCCATATGTTGTGTTGCTACCCAACCATCTACATAACTCTGTAACTCTAATGTCAAACTGTCTGGTTTGTTATCCGCATAACAGAATATTTCTAACTCTGTATTCGGGTGGTGCTTAAATAATCCTAGCATAAAATAACCAACAGGATGCAGCCGTAAATCTCCTGACACAAACCCTATACGTAGTTTGCGATTTTGAGAAATATCATTTTTGTGGCTATAAACTTGAATATCAGAACTGGGGAAGAGAGTATCAGCCCATTTTTTGTGAATATTAAACAGATTTTGCAGCGTCTGATTCTGGAGGTAATGAGAAGTTAACAATAAATTGCTTTGAGCATCTATATAACCGGGTTTAATTGCTACTGCTTTTTGATAACTTGCAATTGCTTCATCTACTTTTCCAACAACGTGAAGGGCATTGCCAAGATTACAGTATGCTTCCGCATGGTCAGGTTTAATTACAATGGCTTTTTGGCAATTTTCAACTGCAAGATCAGCTTTACCTTGCTTTATTAAGGCGTTACCAAGATTAGAATAAGCCAAGGCATAATCAGGATTAATAGCGATTGCTCTTTGGTAACTTTTAATTGCCTCTTCCAGCCTACCTTGCTCAAAAAATATAATACCAAGGTTGGAGTGCGCCCCAACATAATCAGGATTAATAGCAACAGCTTTTTGGTAACTGATGATGGCTTCTTCCAGATTGCCTTGCTCTTTTTTTGCAACCCCAAGATTATAAAATGCCTCTGCATAATTAGGATTAATAGCAATTGCTTTTTGGTAGTAGTCAATGGCTAAATCTAGTTTTCCCAACCCTTGTAACGCAGCTCCCATACAAGAGAGTGCTACTACATTATCTGGTTGGATTGCAAAAATATTTTGATAACAGAGCATGGCTTTGTTTAAGTTGCCAGATTGATAAAATGCCACCCCTTTTTGCAGCAAGTCATAGACTTTTTGTTGTGGGTTGTCTGCTGATGTATTTGGGGTCTGCTTCGAAAGAATATCCTTTAAATATTTACTAATCTGACCATTTTCAGGTTCCAATTGCGAAGCTATCTTTAAATATTTAACAGCCTCTTTACTCTGCCCCAATTTATTAAGAGAGTCAGCAAGATTAACAAACAAAAAAGCCTCGGTATTATCAATGTTTATAGCCTTTTGAAACAGCTTGACCGCCATATCATGGCGATTTATTTTTTTGGCAATAGATCCAAGTAAATTTATCGCTCCTATATGGTTGGGATCTTTTTTTATGATATCAAAACAGAGTTTATCGGTCTCCATGAAGCGTTCTGCTTGAAAATGTTCTGTGGCTTGAGTGAACATCTCATTAATAGTGAGTTGCAATTGACCATCAGTTTTGGGTGTTTGTTGTTCAACCATAATCTTCTCATTTATTATTTTGTAGATGATTTTTTAGAGTGATAATTTGTTAATAATTGGCAACCTTTTTTATCATGTTATCCAAATTGTTTTGACAATAACAGACACACCTGAGAGGGCAGCGATAATAAGTACTGCATATCTGGTTTTACCCTTATCCAACCAATCAGCAGCAGGTTGGGATAGCAGCAGCCCTAAGGCAACGGCAGGTGTAAGATAAAGACCGTTTATAAACTCCAGCTCTCCCATACGCCCTATTTGGTTGAGTCCGAATATGGTTAGTAGGCTCCCGGTGAAAAAAAAGATAGCGAGGGTTCCGCGAAATTTTGGACCTGAAACATTTTGGTATATGAGGGCGATTGGTGGTCCCCCCATGGAAGTAGTAATATTCATAATACCAGACAGTATGCCAGCTGGTATGGTTATGAGACGGTTTTGTTGGTGAATTTTAATACCATTGCTGGATAGTGCTACCGCAGTGAGTACCAGAAACCCAAATAGCAGTGAAAGTGTGCTCTGGGTAAAAGTCTGCAAAAAGAGTGCTCCAAGAGTCAAGCCCGGTAAAAAACCGAGAAACAACCAGATCAAATTTTGGTAATCAACGGCTTTTCTCTCTCGTAGAGCCATTGTAAGGGAGAGCAGTAGACCCGCAAAGGTGATGGGCCCGGGAACCAGATCTGGCTGTAAAAGCATGAGAATTGGTGCAGCAACCAAGGCAAAACCAAAACCCACAGCACCCTGTATGATAGTGCCACATAATAAAGCAAAAAAAATAAAAAAATAATCCAAAGACCTAACCATTATTCTAAAAAATAGGGTTATTGTGATAAATCAATATTTACTGGTTGAAATGGCTGTTGTTGTTTTCCCAAAGATAGCGGTAGATTATTGTGCACAAATAACTTGAGCTCACTGCCATTATCATCATCTTTTGCTTGCATAAAAGCCTGATACCGATTGACATTTTCTTCAACTAACGGCAGTAAAGTTGGTTTCATGGCTTTTTTTAAATTATTGCCCAAAGAGTCAATGTCTCCCCGATATGCTGCAACACATGCCAAATAGTTATAAGCAAGCTCAGGTAAAGGAAAACCATTTTTTATTGCCGTGTGTATGTGTGGTTCCGCTTTATCTGGTTGTCCATAACGGAGATAAGCACCTGCTAAATCCATATGTGCAGAGTGTAAGCCATCAAGTCTGTCCAGAATATTTATATATTCATCAAGAGTAAAATATTTAAACCTGCTGTTACCAAAACAGTTAAGCCATAAATCGAGCACTTTTTTGTCACTATCGTCTACATTATTTTTATAGCCAAAAGAGTATTCGCTATAACTGTCGGAATAAAAGGTGTTTGCAGTGATTTTCCCCTCTTTTTTATTAATTTCATACTCTTGAGTTCCCGGAGTGAGAGTAAGAGGAGAAAACAAAAATTTATTTGGTTGAGAATCGACAATAAGCTGTAAACTTTCTTGAAATGTTGCAAGGTTTTCACCTCTATTACCTACAATCATATAAAATCGTACTTGTAACCCGTATTTTCTAGCAATTTTACTGATTTCAATCACTTTTTTTGTTACAAGTTTCTTGTTTATTGTTTTTAGTATAGTGGGGGAGCCAGATTCTACCCCTACGCTTATTCCTTGGCATCCAGCCATACGCATAGCACGTAACACCTCTTCATCCAAAGAGTTAATGCGTGTGTCACAACTCCAAAGAAAATTTATCTTTCTTGCTACAATCTGCTGGCAAAGTATTAAGGTTCTTTTCCGTACTGCTGTAAAAGTATCATCCTTAATTGCTAAAAATTTTAAACCATTCTTATTGACAATCTTATCTAGAATTTTAAGGTTATATTCCACAGAGTTCATTTTCAGCTTATTGCCCCATTGTGCTTCACTTCCGCAAAAGGTGCAGCGGAATGGGCATCCACGGCTTGTTATCAACATTGTGTGTAAAAAATAATCGTGGGGTGAGGCAAGATCATCTAGATTTTGAATACGTTGTTTAATCGGTCCAATTTGCACCTGATTATTATTATCACGCCATGCTGTTCCAGCAATCTCTTTTATAGGTTTTCCTGCCTCTATGTGTTCAACTATCTCTAAAAATGGTAGTTCTCCTTCACCTATAACCACGCTATCTACCGCTTGAAAATGTTTAAGGGTTTCTGTTGGAAGAGCTGTGGGATGGGTACCACCAACAACTATATGGGCTTTGGGATGCTCATCTCTTATTAATTTAGTAAGAGCATTTACACCACGCAGATTAAAAGTCATACATGTTATGCCTACAATATCTATATCAACATAACGGATAAGTTTTTTAATATTTTCCCAAGTGAAGGTTGATAAGTTACAGATAAGAACCTTGCGGTTTGATTGTAATAGCTGAGCAGCTATAGAGAGCAGTCCGTAGGTGATTGATTTTTCTTCATCATCAACTTCATCAATGTTTTTGCCGTAGCCACCTTGTGTATTGTCAAAAGGGGTTTGCGCATCGCTATCTATTTTCCAAATAGGGGGCTGTAGCAGAAGGATTTTTAAATTATTATTCTCTAAGCTCCTATTTTTATTTTTGGCAAACTCAGATATTATGGCATCTACACTGTAACATGAACCCATACTCTCTGATGAGCGGGATTGAGAGGAGTTAATATATGTGGAAAAATCAATCTTGCTTGAACTCCCGTGTGTCGAAGATACGTTGCTAAATTTAAATGATATTTCATCTGATATAACCGATTTATTTAAAGCATCTCCTAATTTTAAAAGCTGTTGGGGAAAACCAGGATAGAGTTGAATAGCCTTACGAAAATAGGTGAATGACTCTTTGTTTTTACCCATTTTTTTCAAACAAATAGCTAGATTGCTGTAAGTTTGAAAATCATCCCCTTGGATAGATATTGCTTTTTGCAAGCATAGGTAAGCCTCTTGCAGTTTTCCCTGTTTTTGAAGGACAACACCAAGATTGTTATGGGCTTTTGCACTATGGGGGTTAATTATGAGTGCTTTTTGAAAGTAATCAGCAGCTTTTTCAACCTTATTTTGATTTTGTAAAATTACTCCAATATTTATATATGCATCAAAATAGTTGGGATCTGTCTCTATGGTTTTCTGGTAACCTATTAAAGCTTCATCTAATCTGTTTTGTTCTTGTTTAACAAAAGCAAAATTGTAGATAGCATCACTGTAATAGGGATTAATGGCCACTGTTTTTTTATAACAATCTACCGCATTATCCAGTCTGTTTTGTAGTTGCAGAACGACCCCCAAATTAAAGTAAGCCTCAGCATAATTAGGATTAATTGTTATAGCTTTTTTGTAGCAACTTGCAGCATCATCTAATCTGTTCTGTTTTTGCAGAACTACCCCCAGATTAAAGTGAGCATCGCTATAGTCTGGGTTGATTGAAATTGCTTTTTGTAGCTGTTCAATAGATTCGTCAAACTTTTCTTGCAGCAAAAGAGCATTGCCCAAACTACAGTATGCTTCGCAATATTCTGGCTTAATTAAAATTGCTTGTGTAAGAGATTGGACAGCTTCATTTATTTTTCCCAAAGGGTAAAGAGAGGTGGCTATATTATAATGGAGTAGGGCTATACTATTATCAATTTTAATAGCCTTCTCAAATTGGATGAACTAGGTATCCACTTCGATTAAGTGCTATCCACTTTACTTAAGCTAGCTGTGCGGGTATCATCCGCATATGGAGACAACTAAACATCCGATTCCAGGGGTCGATTACCCAAGAACCATGCAAGAATTTGATGAACGTTTTCCCGATGAAAAGGCATGCCAGGAATATATCTTGCGGTTGCGCTGGCCTGATGGATTTGTTTGCTCTCGCTGTCAAACTCCCAGTAATCCATGGGTTACATCTCGGAATCTGTTGTACTGCCGGACTTGCAATGGACAGATCTCTATG
>JADFYX010000005.1 GCA_015232795.1 Magnetococcales bacterium | reverse complement strand
AAAGTTTTGGCGCATTTAATGTTGGGGGTGTCTCCTTGCACATAGAGGGAAGTGCCAATGACTATGTAGGTAAGGGTATGTCTGGTGGTCGTATTGTGGTTTATCCTAGCCCTAAAAGCGACTTTGTAGCTGCTGATAATATTATTGTTGGCAATACCCTTCTTTATGGTGCAACAGGTGGTGAAGCCTATTTTAGCGGCCTGGCAGGAGAGCGGTTTGCAGTACGTAACTCTGGTGCTATAGCCATAGTGGAAGGTGTAGGAGACCATGGTTGCGAATATATGACTGGCGGTGTGGTGGTTGTGCTTGGATCTACGGGGCGTAATTTTGGTGCCGGTATGAGTGGTGGCATCGCTTTTGTTCTGGATCAGGATGGGAAATTTGCATCAATGTGCAATCCTGCAATGATTGAGTTGCAAAAAGTTGAGAGTGATGAAGATAAGGCGCAGCTTAAAAAGTTAATCGAAAAACATAAAAAATTCACCGGCAGTCTGGTAGCAAAACGTCTATTACAAGATTGGGATAAAACCTTAAGCCAATTTGTTAAAGTTATGCCTTATGAGTACCAGCGGGTTTTGGCAGAGATGAAAGCGCGGGAGTCGAGCAATGGGTAATGTTACAGGATTTATGGATGTTGATAGGGAGAACCCCCGTACACGCTCTGTTGCTAGTCGTATTACCGATTGGAACGAACTATACCACGAATTTCCCCAAGAAAAGCTCCAAGAGCAGGCATCTCGTTGTATGGATTGTGGTATTCCATTTTGTCATAGCGGTTGTACCCTCAATAATATAATTCCGCAGTGGAACGACCTGGTTTATCGTGGACGTTGGGAAGAGGCCGTTGAGGTTATGCACCGGACCAATAATTTCCCAGAGTTTACCGGGCGCATATGTCCTGCTCTTTGTGAAGCGTCCTGTGTGGTTGGTATAAACAGTGAGGCTGTCTCAATACGTGAAATAGAGAAAAGAATTGCTGAAGAAGGTTGGAGTCAGAATTTAATCAAACCCCAACCAGCAACAAAAAAGACAGGCAAGACAGTAGCCATTGTTGGTTCTGGTCCTGCTGGTATGGCTGCGGCCCAACAGCTTACCAGAGCTGGTCATGATGTAACTCTTTTTGAAAAAAATGAGCGTGCTGGTGGTCTGCTGCGGTTTGGTATACCTGACTTTAAATTGGAAAAACGAGTTATAGATCGCCGTTTGGAGCAGATGAAAGCAGAGGGTTTGACCATAAAAACAGGGGTTAATATCGGTATAGATATTCCAGTAGCCCAACTGCAAGAACAGTTTGATGCAATTGTTTTAACTGGTGGTTCTGAAACACCCCGTGATCTACCCATTCCTGGTCGTGAGTTGAATGGGGTCCATTTTGCCATGGATTTTTTAGCTCAGCAAAATAGAAGGGTATTTGGTAGCGATATTTCACTTGATAGTGAAATATGGGCAAAAGGCAAAAATGTCGTGGTTATAGGTGGTGGCGACACAGGTTCCGATTGTGTTGGTACTTCAATTCGTCACGGCGCAAAAAGGGTAACGCAAATTGAGTTGCTACCCAAACCCCCAAAAGAACGTTCCCCAGAGACACCATGGCCACTTTGGCCGCAACAACTGCGTACCTCAACATCCCATCTAGAGGGGTGTGATAGGTTGTGGAGTATTTTAAGTAAATCTTTTGTCGGTGAAAACGGTAAAGTAACCCATCTTAAATGTGTTCGTTTGCGCTGGCACGAACAAGAGGGTGGCGGGCCAAGGATGGAGGAGATTAGAGAAGGTGAATTTACCCTAAAGGCCGATTTAGTCCTTTTGTCAATGGGGTTTCTCCACCCAGAGAAAAACGGTTTGCTAACAGATTTAGGTGTTGATTTTGATCCTCGTGGAAATGTTAAAGTAAATAAACTGAACATGACCAGTGTTGAAGGGGTGTTTGCTGCTGGCGATATGGCAACAGGTCAATCATTAGTTCTCAAAGCTATTGATGGTGGACGTAAAGCAGCAAAAAATGTAGATGCATGGCTGCGTGGTTCGGCTTCAGTACTTCCCTAAGAGGAGTAAGTTTGCGTGGAAAGCACTGCTATGGAGAGAAGTGAGGCTCTGCTGGTTAAGTTAGAGGGGTGTATGGACGCTCTTACTAATTTGGTGGTGACTCTCCGTAACGAAAAGGCCACTTTAAGGCAAAATTTGGCTGATAGTGAAAAAAAACAGGTTGCTCTTGCGCAGGAAAATAGCATGTTGACGGCACAAAATTCGGTTTTGCAGGCAGAAAAAGAAAAAACTATATTAAAAATTGAATCTTTGCTTGCTCGTTTTAATGATTATGGACAATAATAGGGCAACGTCCCTATTTACCTGGATAAGTTCTAAAAAAAATCCAGGTCAAAATTGAGTTTTTTGTATGTCTGAGTTTATTGAAGTTCTCATTCATGGTCAGCTACTTAGGTTGCGGGCTGGTTCCGGTACAGAATCGGACTATATCCGTGAAGTTGCCAGTTATGTTGATGGAGTGATGAAGGAGATAAGCAAAAGCTCAAGTGGCTTAACCCATGATCGTGTTGCGGTTATGGCAGCCGTAAGAATTGCTGATCAACTTTTTCAGCAAAGACAAAGCGTAGAAGATGGTGTAAAGTCTTTTGAAGAAAATGTAGGAAGACTGATCGAATCAAGTGATCAGTTTATGAGAGGGTGAGATAATTTCCCCTGCGGTGCTCGTGAGGAGTGGCATTCTCCTGAGCCGATACTCATGAACCTAGGAAACCTGCTCTGATTGTGGAGTGTATGCTCTCTTTATTGGGAGATCCGCAGAAGCGATTACCGGGAGTCCACCTTTAACGAAGGGTTCAGAGAAAGCACACCCACGGTACATGTGGGGGATTTTTTATTCTAGATTCAGCAGTTGGCGGTGTATAGCGATAACTGCCGAATCTAGGTTTATAGATAGATTAAGCAACCAACTTTAGATTGTGTTTTAGAATGTTATCTAAAATAGATGTTCGGAACACGATCCGTAAGCAGAGACAAAGCATGGTCCCTGGGCAGGTTGCCTCTATTAGTGAATCTATAATCAAGCATGTCATTGAATTTAAGCCGTTTTTAATGGCTCAGACTGTGGCATTATATCTTCCCGTCGACAATGAGGTCGACACATCCCCTCTTTTAAACCATCACAAGATTTTGGAAAAAAAGCTCTGCTTGCCTGTTGTAAGGCCAGAGAACAAGCTTGGGTTTAGCCAATTCAAGCCCGGTGACTCTTTGCAATCGGGAGTTTATGGGATATTAGAGCCATGTAATAAGGATTGGCTTGATATTGGTAGCATTGATATGTTTTTGCTGCCATTGGTTGGTTTTGATGCCCAAGGAACACGTTTGGGCTATGGCGGTGGGTATTATGACCGCGCATTGTCTCACTGTAAAAAAAATGCAAAAAAACCGATTGTTGTTGGTTTAGCTTTTCAATTTCAAGAAGTTGCACAGCTACCATGTGCAGACCATGATGTGCCGTTACATTATATTGTGACGGAAAACGGTGTTCGAAGTTTTCTTTAATAAAAGAGTTTTGGAACATCTTATATTAACCTATTTTTCTCTATTTAAATGGTAATTTATGCTGTTTAATTAGAGCAGGAGATTGATGGCCGTGGATATTGTAACTATCCTCATTGGTGCAATTCTTGGAATAGCCATCTCCCTAGCATTTTTCTATCTGCAACGTGGTCGTCAAAAGCAAGAGTTGGCGGTTCAGGAAGAGAGATTGCAACAAAAAATTGAGGCAGTTGATGCAAAATCGGCTGTCATGAAACGGGAGATGGAGATTAGCTCTAAAGCGCACCAACTGCGCGTTGAGGAGGAGTTGCAGGAAAAATTTCATAAAAAAGGGCTAGAGTTAGACCAGCTAAAAGTGCGCTTTGATAAACGCGAAGAGCTGCTAGATAGAAAATTTGATCAACTAGATGTGCGTGAGAGGGAGATTGATAAACGTCGTTCTAACTTGGATAGCGACAGGACTGTTTTAGATCAACAGAAAGAAAAATATAAAACTCTGCTAACTCAAGCTGAAAAACGCTTGGAAGAGGTGGCTGGCATGAGTAGTGAGCGGGCTAGAGAGTTGATTATGTCATCCTTAGCCGAGAAAGCCCGAAGAGAATCAGCAAGCCTTTTTAAACAGTTGGAGACTGAAGCTCTTGAGAGTGCTGAACAAAAGGCTAGAGATACCATTGCAACCGCAGTTCAACGTCTAGCAGGAGAGTTTGTTTCAGAGCGTACCGTATCAGTTGTTTCCCTCCCATCTGAGGAGATGAAAGGGCGAATAATTGGTAGGGAAGGGCGTAACATTAGAGCCATTGAAACTGCAACTGGTTGTGATTTGATCATTGATGATACTCCAGAGGCGGTGGTTATTTCCTGTTTTAACCCAGTAAGACGACAGATTGCCAAGCGCTCTTTGGAGGAGTTGATTACAGATGGTAGAATTCATCCAGCTCGTATTGAATCGGTAGTAAAAAAAGCAACCAAGACCATTGAGAATGAAATTCGTGAGAAGGGTGAGCAAGCAATATTTGAGGTTGGTTTGAGTGATGTCCATCCAGAGATTGTTAAGCTGTTGGGTACACTGCAATTTCGTACCTCCTATACCCAAAATGTTCTCTCCCATTCTGTTGAGGTAGCATATTTTGCTGGAATAATGGCGGAAGAGTTGGGGTTAGATGGCAATTTAGCTCGTCGTTGTGGACTTCTTCACGATATCGGTAAAGCTGTAGACCATGAAATTCAAGGTTCTCATGCGGTGATTGGTGGTGAGCTTGCTAAAAAATATCGTGAACATCCTTTGGTAGTAAATGCTATCTGGTCGCACCATTTCGATATAGAGCCAATATCTGTCTACGGACCTTTGGCAAACGCAGCCGATGCGCTGTCGGCTGCCCGCCCTGGTGCTCGTAGAGAGAATGTCGAAACCTATGTTAAACGTTTAGAGCAGCTAGAGGGGATAGCAACCGACTTTAAAGGGGTAGATACGGCATTTGCCATCCAGGCTGGTCGCGAGGTGCGGGTGATAGTCTCCTATGATCGGGTAAATGATGAAGGGGCGATGATGATAGCCCGTGAGATTGCTGACCGTATAGAAAATGAGATGACCTATCCCGGGCAAATCAAGGTGACTGTAATTAGAGAGATGCGCGCTCAGGAAATTGCCAACTAATTTAGCTTAATAATATATCGGGGTAGTAAAAACAAAAACGGCAGTTGGAACTACGCAAGGTGCGTGTTTCCAACTGTCGTTTCTATTTTCCGGTTTAAATTTTGTCTAATCAATCTTAAAGCTTTCAGCATCTATATCCATAACCTCCATCCCGAAGAGAGTCGTTAGATTCTCCCCGTTATCAAATCCATAATAGAGGTGTAGCTCATGACGTAGTTCAGTGGCTTGGGCTTTGGTTAGATATACTCCCATAGCTTGTGAGCCATCAGCTTCAAAGGCGTTTTTTAAATCTTTTATCTCATCAATGGTCATCAATATTTTTTCCATTTTTTTAGCCTAGAAATTGGCACATATGAATTTATCTTGTGTACGGGTTTTTAAGTATTGTACAGCCACTGGTAGTGGTTATCACTAACTAGAAAGCAGGAATCCAGAGAGGTTATGTCAGCATTCCTAGTCCACGTAAAAAACTTTTTATTTCCAATTCTTTATCCTTGAACGCCCTTATACGATCTTCAACCTCATATTTACTTTTATTTTCCATATTTTGAATAGCAGAACTCAGCATCTCAAGTTCAGTTTTGAGCTTCTGCAATTTTTGTATACCTTCTG
Source organism: Magnetococcales bacterium (assembly GCA_015232795.1). GTDB lineage: Bacteria > Pseudomonadota > Magnetococcia > Magnetococcales > JADFYX01. Next base: position 19,786 of record JADFYX010000005.1, on the reverse strand, counting down.
GAGTCAGACTTTGTGCTTTGCTAATCAATGATTCATCCATTGGTTTTTTACCGTAGATTATTGGGTAATGTTTGTAGATGTGTGATCTTGGGTATGTTCGACTATTTTTTTGCTCTTCTTGTTCCATGATTCACAACGTTATTTAATTTGAAACTATAGCACATAGTCAAGATGTGTATATGATTATGTTAAATGCTGAAGAGGTAAAAAGCAGGAAAAGTTATATATTATATGTAGTTGGGATAAAGTGTTTGTTTTAGTAATATAAATGGCAGAATGGATTATGAAAAGAGGTGGTAAGCCCACCTCTTTTTGTTAACAGCCAAAATATGCTTATGCTGCGACTGCTCTCGGAGTAGCTGCATTTTTCTCTTTTTGGTCCTGATGTGGTTTTTTTGTTATGTCAATTTCAAGTCGCTCTTCGAGTCGGGCCAATGCCCAGCTAGAATCAATGTTAACCAATGAGCAGATCCAATTAAAACTGCCAGGCTCCATTGAATGGGAATAGAACCATTTTTTTAAAGTACGATAGTCGTACCTGAATACAGGATCTTCCAACACTTGGGAATCTTCTCTCCTAAATTTTTCTAAGGCAACTAAATCACGGACGGCCCTATCCATAACAGCCATCCACAAATGGGTATCATTACTATCGTGTATCTGTTTATCAACGTAAGCCATATCCAACTTGCTGCTCATTATAGTTTTCCTCCCTGGTTTATTATGGAACCCTTATATTGCAGTTGCGCAACAACCTATCACTAACTCAAGTTTGTTGCACTAACTTTTTTGCCAAAAACAAAAAAAAATTTTTATTCCAGCAAAAGCAGTCTTGAAAATTATTTATTTATTTTGTTTTTGTAATATAAGAGCTTTAAAAAATACATTTTAGAAATATTTGAAATTGTTACATATATTTTTGTTTTTCTGTCATGTTTTGCTTGCTAAGCCAATCAAATATTAACTATTCTGAGAGTGTTTTTGTTAATGATACTTTTTTACAGTAAGATAAATTAATTATTTTATTACATAAAAACAAATCTGCATGTTTTTTGCATTAACATGCAAATAATCACCGCAATCTTTCTACACTTGATTTGGTTTATAAAAACAATATTTACATTGATTATAAAAGAACTAGAAAAAAGTGTAAACATTACTCAATTAACTATTAATTACACATTAACAAATGGATAACAATTATGGAAAACAGTGCTGAAGAAAATGTAGGTGTAGATTTTGGGCTATTTGGATTTGTAGATTTGGACGATTGTGAAGAGAGCATTGTTGATACAACTGCGACAATAGATGGTGTAAAATAAGTTTTTACTGTTGGCTTTAACAGGCATACTATAAAGGTTGGGGTTTTAGTATAACAGAAAAACCACAGTTTTGAATGCGTATACCCAAGTAATACATGTGTTACACCACAATCTTTTTTAGTTGTGGGCGATAGCAACCCCTTCCTAAAGAATTAATATGGTTGATTATAATGCAAAAAAATCATCTGCTTTTGTTGGCTTGAAGTTGAGGTTTAACATTCAATAGTAGCATTATTAATATCTATGATGATTAAATGTATTTAATAATACGTTTACAAAAATAACTAAAGAAAAGTAGGTGCAGAAATCCAACAGTAATATAGTAGAATTTCAATGAAATATCTTGATAATATAAAATGTAAACATTTGAATATAATTGAGAAATGATAAAAATAATACCTGTCACTTCATGTGACAATTGTGCGAATTTCATTAACAATAAATATATGGTATTGCAGAACTTTTTTATGTTAGCTTATATGAGTCTTAACTTGAATTACGAGACTATTTAGTCTGTTATTGCTGCTATTTGGGGGCTTTGATTATGAGTGAAGTAGAGCATATTAACGATACCCTTAAAGATGTAGTCCCCAGCAAAAAAAATATATCATTCAAGAAGGTAAATAAAAACATAAAAAAACTACTGACTCTAGTTTCAGTAGATTTGAGAGTATATAGAGAAAAGCTTAAAAAAGAGCGATCTAAAAGGCAGTTGTTAGAAAGTCAATTAGAAGAAAAAGAGAGGGTATTAAAAGCCTTTACCAGTTGTAATGAGGCTATTGCCAGTGCCGCAAACGAAACCCAATTTCTTAATCAAATTTGTCAGCTTATTGTAAAAAGTGGTGGCTATAAATTTGTTTGGGTGGGAATTGCCATTGAAGATGAAGAAAAAAGTGTTAAACCTGTCGCCCAACATGGGTTTGATGACGGATATCTAGATACTCTCAAGGTGTCATGGGGTGAGAACAAGTATGGGCAGGGGCCAACTGGCAAGGCTATTCGTAGTGGGCGACCAGAAGTTTCCAAAGATATATCCAAAGATGGAAATTTCAGACCTTGGAAAAAAGCTGCTATTAAAAGGGGGTTTTCTTCGTCACTAGCTCTGCCTCTCATGAACAATGGTGATACTGTTGGGGCATTGAATCTATACGCCAGAAGAAAGAATGCTTTTCAAGAAGAGGAGATCCAACATTTAGAAAATGTGGCGTTGGACATTAGCCACGGTATACTCTCATTTCGTGAGCAATCAAAAAGACAAAAGCAGGAAGAAAAAAACCAACGATCCCTGTTATCCAAAATTGCTATATCCGCACTACTTGAAACCTCTCTTGAGCCATTGTCTCTTACACGTCAGCTAGAGGTGTCTCTGGACCTGATACTCTCATTGCCATGGCTGCCTATCGAAAAAAAGGGTTCAATATTTTTAGCTGATGAAGATCATAAAATTTTAAATATGGCTGTGCAAACAGGTCTTGCGGAGCAGTTGCTCACTATATGTCATGAGGTATCATATGGTTATTGTCTTTGTGGGCGAGCTGCCCAGAATAGAGAGATTGTCTTTGCCAGCCATATTGATGAGCATCATGAGGTTGATTTTGCGGGGATTAAAGACCATGGCCATTATTGTGTTCCGATTGTTTATCAAGATAGCCTTTTAGGTGTTTTAAATCTGTATATAGCTGATGGTCATGTTCAGGCTCAGGAAGAGGTAGAGTTTCTAAATACAATTGCAAACACCCTGGCTGGTCTGATTATACGTAAACGAGTGGAAGAAAAAGTTGAAAAACTTGCTAGATTTGACTCTTTAACAAATTTACCTAATAGGACGACATTTTTTGAAAGGTTGGCCCAAGAGGTAGCTAGATCAAGACGTGAGCTCTCGCATTTATCAATTCTGTTTATGGATCTAGACCGCTTCAAGCTGATAAATGATAACTATGGACATCCAATAGGGGATGAACTTCTGGTTCAATCAGCTATTAGAATAAAGAGTTGCATCAGAGAAAATGATATTGTTGCCCGTTTTGGTGGTGATGAATTTTGCATCCTGTTACCTGCATACTCTAATAAGAAGGATGCAATAGCTGTTGCAAAAAAGATTGTTGGTAAACTAAATAATCTGTTTTATATTAAGGATATTGAGTGCAAAATTGGAGCAAGTATTGGAATTTCACACTTTCCTGATCATGGCGACACTCCCAAAGAGTTGATTCGCAAAGCCGATATTGCTCTTTATGCGGTAAAAAATTGTGGTCGGAACAGTGCCTTGGTCTACACATCCGATTTTGAGATGTTGCAGGAGACATGATAATACCCCCCCCCAAATTTATGTATCAAATGCTTGTTGGATATCTAAAAAGTCATCCATATTATCCAAGAATATGTCAACAAGTTTGGGATCAAAATGTGCACCTCTCTCACTCCTGATAAATTCTACAGCATCATCAATCTTCCAGGCATCTTTGTAGCACCTACTATGAGTGAGGGCATCAAAAACGTCAATAATAGCTGTAATTCTAGCAAATATGTGTATATTTTCCCCTGCAAGTCCTGCCGGATAGCCAGAACCGTCCCACTTTTCATGATGTTGGCTGCAAATTATGCCACCAGTCTTTATTATTGCCTGATCAGTATTTTCTAAAACCTTGCAGCCTATTTCTGTGTGGGTCTTCATCATTTCCCACTCTTCATCGTTCAGCTTGCCCGGTTTGTTTAAAACAGCATCAGGAATACCTATTTTTCCCAGATCATGCATGGGTGAAGCGGTGCGTAAAAGCTCACACTCTCCATCTGGTAACCCTGCTAGCTGTGCTAGTAGGCGAGAACTCTCAGCAACTCTGCGCACATGCTGACCAGCATCACCAGAACGAGTCTCAATAATTTCACCTAATGTGAAAGTTACATCTTTTTGCGATTTTGTAATTTCTCGATTTAAAAATAGATTTTCAAATGCTGAGGCTATATTAGATGCGAATACTTCAATAAGCCCCCTATTTATAGAGTTAAGGGGGCTGTTTGTTTTGAGGTAAATCAAATTTTCCATGCCATTTTTTGTGCGGAAATAACCTAGAAAAGCGTGGTCGGTAAAAATACTTGTCTGCTCTTTTAAAGAGCGGTTGATAATTTCAATTATTTCTTGAGAGGCAACATTAAAAACCGGTTTGCCAATATGTGGCTCAAAGGTGCCGAAAGCAGCATAAATATTAATTGATCCACGTTTTTCTGTTGCTGCAAAGCATTCAGCGGCATTGTTTTGGTCATACCCTTCATTGTGGCTAGTCAATGCCACTAGTTGAGTTAATATACCTGTGGCAAGTTGACCAAGAGAGTTTAGTTCATAAAGTTGGCTAGTAGCGTCGATAATCTTTTTTAAACCGGTACGGGTGTTTTCGATTGTTCTTAAAAGGTTAAATGATCTAAGGCTAGTAATGATAGTTGTATGGAGTTTTTGGTCGGTAATATTTACCTTATCCATATAATCGTTGATATCATACTCGGAAATAACTTTAGCTTCCGGTGCTTGACCTGGTTGTCCTGTGCGTAAAATAATTCTAACAAAAGGGTTTAAAAGTTCATTTCTTATGAATTGAACTACATCCAATCCCTCCTTATCTGTCTCCATTACTACATCAAGCAAAATAACGGCTGTATCAGGGTGTTCCGTTATTAATTTTCTGGCATCTGCACCTGAATAGCCGTCGATAAATTCCGCAGGACGATTTTCAAAGACAAATTTTTTCAACACCATCTTGGTCATGGAGTGGATGTCAGTATCGTCATCTATTACCATGATTTTCCATGGTGGTTCATCAGAAAAAAGGGTGATGGTTGCATCACTATTATTTGGTACGACATCATCTTCAGGAAATAATAATCTGTTATCTTCAGACATTGCCCTGCTCCAATAGAAGACCTGATTTTCTAGTTGATGTTAAATTGTTATGTTTGTATTGGGAATTGTATATTAAAACTTGTGCCTTTTTGGGGTGCGCTTTCACAAGAAATTGTCCCGTTAAGTCTTTGGGTTACCAGATTAAACACAATGTTCATGCCCAGCCCACTACCACCAAAATTTCGTTTTGTAGTAAAAAATGGCTCATATATCTGTTTAACGATTGTTTTCTTCATGCCAACACCATTGTCAGAATAAAATATTGATACATTTTTGCTGTCAACAGAGCCAGAAATCACTATTCTACCAGATTCAATACCTTCAAACCCATATATTAAAGAGTTAATTATAAGATTTGTCAAAATTTGTGACAAAGCACCCGGATAACTGTCCAGACTTATATTGTCAGGACAATCAACCTGTACTACATGTTTGCTGCTTTTTAGTCTTGGGCTAAGAGTAAACACAATTTCCTCAATATACTCTTTTAAGTTAAATCTTCTTTTCTCTTGGCTTGTTTGATCAACAGCAATTTCTTTGAAATTTTTCAATAACTTGCCGGCGCGTTCCAGGTTAGTGATAGTCAACTTTGTAGAAATATCAACCTCTTCAAGATATGCTTTAAGGTCAGATACTGTCAGGCCACCTTTAGTAAATTTTTCTTTAAAATTATCTGTTTGAGTTTGTAAATAAGAGCTAGAAGTATAGCTTGTACCAACAGGGGTTTTTATCTCATGGGCAACTCCCGCAACAAGCCCACCAAGGGCAGCCATTCTTTCAGACTGAATTAGTTGTTCCTGTGCTAATTTTAGATTCTTCACATAATCTTGCAGCTCTAAAGTGCGTTGGTTAACACGTTTTTCAAGCTCTTGGTTGATATTTTTCAGGTTCTCTTCTGATTTTTTACGTTCAATCATGTTGGCTATTGAGTTGCCAATAGAGAGCAACAGGTTTGTCTCTTCACTATTCTGTTTATGGCCCTCATTTAAATAAAGAGTAAGTACACCAAGTAGCTTTTGGCCTAAAAGTATAGGAACAGCATAATGACCATGTGGTTGTATGCCAGCAAAAGTGATCTCATGGCGTTCATCTATATTCTCTGCATGGATGATAACTTTTGATTGTGCTGCTCTGCCACATATACAATAGTCAAAAGGGACGGTAGCGCAAGAGTTAATAAGAGCTTTGTTTAGTCCTTGCTGAGTGACCATTTTTAGCTCTTTTTCATTTGTATCATTGGTAAGAAAAATTGCCCCTTTGTGTTGAACAAATAACCATGGAATGGTCATGATAGCTGTTAATGCACTATCTAGCTGCTTCTCAATGGGTATATCTTTAAACGAAATTTGATGAATAATATTAAGAACTTCTTGGAAGGCAAAAAGTCGTTTGGTTCTGCGTTGAGATAATGTTCTGTCAGTAATATCACTAAAAACAACAACTGCCCCGACAATTTTATCTTTTTCTATAATTGGGGTGCTTAGGTACTCAACCGGAAAGCTCGTTCCGTCTTTTCGCCAGAATATTTCATCATTAACATGACGACTTTCCCCATCATTCAAAACAGCAAAAATATGACAATCTTCAAGATGATAAGGGCTACCATCTGCTTTTGTATGGTGTATTAGATCATGTTGGGATTTCCCTAAAACTTCATTTTGATTCCGGTCAATCATTTTACAAGCTGCGGGGTTTATGAAGGTGCATAAGCCCTTTTTATCAAGGCCATAAATTCCCTCTCCAGCACAATTAAGCAACATTTTGTTTTGGTTGCTTATTTTTAAGATAGTTTCCTCTGCAAGCTTTCTTTCTAGCACCTCTTTTTCAGCAGTTTCTTTGGCCTTTATTAGTTTGTCTTGACTAGTTTGAATAGTTTGGCTCTGTTCTCTTATACCGTTTTCAATACGCTCCAATACATCAGGGTTTTCAATAATATTAGAAGGGGGTAGGGGAGTGCCACTGGAGACAAGGTGTAACATATCCAAAATAAAATTTGTACGGTGTGTTGTCCATTTTAATATTTTATAAACCAAAAAACATGCCGTTAATAACGCTAAAGCAAAAGCAAAAAATGTTGCTTTTCTAGTATGTTGAAATGAATTTAATTGATTTGAAATATCTTCTTCTATAGCAATAGCAGCGACTGTTTTTTCTGTAGTATCTATGAGAGGAAGGTAAAATATGACACTTTTATTTTTGCTGCTTAGGTGATAATCATCGGTATAAACGCTATCTAACTGCTTTATAGATATAATGGTAGTACCAATTATTTTTTGAAGTTCAGTAAAAATTCCATCAAGATATATCCCTTGAACAACAAGATATGGCTGTTTGCTTTCTCCACTGTTATAGGCTGTGGCATGTATAAGACCTAATGTACCATCAGGAAGTTTTTCAACTGCAAAATCTGTATGTTTAAATTTAGCTACTTTCGTTAATAGAGGGGTTGAATATTTTGCAACCTGGGTCTCTTTTGCTCCTAATGAGTAGATAATTTGTCCATCTCTCCAGATGAATAGGAGATGATTATCTGGAGAAATTTTCTTTAAAATATAAATACTATTTTTACTGATTTGCTCAATATTTCCAGAATTTAAAGATCGGTGTAATTTTTTGTTTTGCAGTATAAGCGAAGAGTTAAATGAAAGAAAATCACCTTTTGTGGTAATTAGTGACGTTAAAGTTTTTTTATAATAGTTATGCTTGTCCGAAAGAATTGTCTCAAAATTGGAACCTTCAAGATAGTGGAGTGAAATGATGGAAGTTATCCCAATTAGCAGCAATGGCAGAATCACTAATGCAATCAACTTTGATTTAAGGGATAACGACTTATACATCAATATATTATCTCCGCAACCCCACTTGATGTACCAGATAGATCAATAGATTAACCAATATATTTAATGGAAAACTGCTATTTTTAGGATAAATACGATTCTAATTGTAACAGTTTGTCAATCTGGTGTAACGGCTTAATCGACACTAACTTTTTGGCTAGAAAGCTTGTTTACAATTATAGGAATTTAAGCAGTGGTTGTACTATTTTGTGCACGGTGTGAAGTAAGCTTTTCTTCAACTCTGAAGTTGGCTATTATATAACGATAAGTTGTCATGGCTTGTGGAGCTTTGTTAAGAGACAACCTTAACATGCCAAGGTTCAAAGCGCACGCCCAGGAGATTGTCACGGGTGTAACGGAGATCTATGTAGCCAAGTTTTTGCAGGCGACGAAACACATCAGAACGGGCAAATTGTGCAGTAAAGTTGAGTTTCCCGTAACCAACCTGCCCAACATCAAAATCACCAATTCCATGAAAAGAGTAACCAGGAGGGGCTAAAGAACGCGATGCCAGCGAGAGGTTGCCTTCACTATCGTATGCTTTACTAAGAAATAGGAAAAACTGCTTAATAACACTACGTATACCTGAGGTTAAAATCACTTGGTCTCCCAAATCTTTTTTAATCCGGTTATACATCTCAACAGGTTTTCCTTTATAGAGATAGTTACCTGTATGGCGGATTTTAATAACTTCTCGTTTGGGAATACGATCAGTTAGATTTTTTATAGGTTTCTGCCCCATAAAGCCATAATGGTCCGCAGTTTCATCAAAAAGACCTTCAAGAAATACCAGCTCTTCAGGGGTAAATTTATCTACCTGTGAATAGCGATGAGAGTAAGCTATAGCATCGTCAAAGCTTAAAAGATGAAAATTGGCATGACCTACTAATCTTTGTAGACGTTTAAAACGCAGAGTAGTTGACTTTAAAAGATGCATTTTGTCTGAATGCAGATAAACATCAGTCGGGTGGACTGTGTTAAACTTACGAATTTTAGCCAAATAGGCATTAAAATCCAGTTCAGGTTCAACCTTTTTTTTAGGGGAAGATAACGTCCAAGAAAATTGTGCGGCAGCCGACGAGGCCACAACAGAACTAATTCCTGTTGCAGACAGTGCCAAAACAAAATCGCGTCTATTAATCCGCACTCCCACTAACTCTGACCCCCAAAAAAATTGTATTGTGCTAAATATTACTCTCTTAATTTGACTTCGACCAGAGCAAGAGAACTAGGTTCCCCATGAGCTTTCTCGACCACACAAATCGAATCCGCATAAAGCTAGCAGAAGAGCTATTAACAAGCAATAAATATCAACATGCAAAAATAAAAAAGGCTTGCAACGAGCTTGTCGAAACCCTAAATTTACCTGTATTTTCAAAATATTCACCAAAATAATCCTGACAGCACAGAGGAAAAATATTTTTTTTATAAAAAAGCTATGCAACTTCATTGAAAAGTAGATTATTGCTTGTTTTTCAGTAACTTAAAAAATAAGCAAAAAAAAACACGAAATAATCTCCAGTAATTTATAAGTTTTTTAGTTGACTTACTCCACCCAACTTCCTATTCTCACCGGGCTTTCGAGCATTATTCCCCGGTAGCTCAGTTGGTAGAGCAGGTGACTGTTAATCACCTTGTCCTTGGTTCGAGTCCGAGCCGGGGAGCCATTAAATATCAAAAGGTTACAACTTGCTAAAGGTTGTAGCCTTTTTTGGTTTTTGGGCCTGGTGACCATCTGGGTGACCACTTTGAATATGGTTTAACATGAACTATCTTGAGCTACACACTGACTATATTTAACTGAATAAAATGCGGTTGTGTCGCTCCTAACTTTTGGTTTGGGGTTAGGATAGGTAGATAGGCGCGTGAGAGGGAGGTTATTACAACCAGCCATTACAATATTTTTTACAATAATTTTACAATAATTTTACATATATTACAGATACTTAATGTTTGTTTTAGAGGTTGATATATACAGAACCTTCATGTAGGATTCCTCACTTTGAAGATACCTATTATTTGTGGGGGAATATATTATGAAAAATACGAAAAGAATGTTGGTTAACCTGTTTCTTGTGCTTGCACTTGTTGCCTGGAATGCGCCTATTGTCAAAACAGTTTCAGCAGCAACGGAAGCAAAAAATAATAATGAAGACAAACATGCAACCGAAGAACTAAAAAATGAGATTATGCCGTCTGAAACTACTAACACCCAAGAACCTGAAACAAACAGCAAAACTATTTCACAGGTCAAAAATAGAGGAAAAGTTACAGAATCATATTCAAATAATAAAAAAGTGCAGGATTTAGCAAAAGTACCGATTTCTGGAAATAATGTTCCACATTCTGGAGAGGGGGAGGCTACAAAAGGTTCTAATACGACTTTGATTACCGTGGGTGTTGCTGCGGCTACCTTATATGTTGCATTAAAAAATCAATCAGACGATGAAGATGACTCAACCGGTTATTCAGACAGCTCTTCAAGTGGTACTTTAACATGTAAATACGATAATAGTTCTACTGGTATTTGTGCACAAGCCACTGTTTCAGGGTATAGTTCATGTTCAAGTGCACACAACGCTATGAGTTCAGGATATTGTACAACCTATAATGCTTTATACAAATGTAATTATGGGGCATATAGTGTTTTCGATAATTATTTCACTATTTACTACTCAACAGGTGGGAATTATTCGGTTTCTGATGCAAGTAGTACTTGTTCAGGTCAAACAGTTACATATTACTAATCTTTATCAACATAGTTAATTATCAGTGCATGACCAAGCTAAATCGGCTTTGTTGTATCTTTGTATTTTTATATTATTTTCATTCGGTTGCTCTAAAACACCGTTTGGCAAGGTTCCAAAATTTTTAAAGATAGTTGAAAATAGCTATGTTTCTTTGAATATTTGGAATCCATGGTTGATTGAATTTAATGGTTCCGCAGTGATTATTTACGATGGAGTAGCAATAAGTAATAGACATCTTTTAGAAAAAGCTGTATGGACAACTGGTACTTTCGCCAAAAATAGTACAATAAAAATAGATAACATAGTATTGATCGAGTCTCTTGATTTAGCAGTTTTTGACATTCCTTGCGGCATTGGCAGACCAATGCCAAACCGTGAAAATAAACGAATCCAGAATGGACAAACCATATATGCTCTCGGAACGACCTACGATAATCCAGTTATTCAAGGCGTTGTCATGAATAACTCGTTTTCTCTACATCACTCAGATGTTCATATACCAAAAGCAAAAAAAGAATTAGCTACCGGGCGATCCGTTACGAATGGTTTTTTATATAGAGGGGACACATCCAAAGGATTTTCTGGGGGGCCAATAATAGACCAATCAGGACGACTGGTAGGTATAAACCAAGGCAGGATTACCAAGTTTTTTTCAGATTCAGATTTTCAACGGAACAAATCAATTTCTAATGAGAAAATTTACGGCTTTGCATATCATATAGGCGATGTTATTGCTGCCATCAAAGATCAAACTCCTGAAATATTGCAACGATGTTCAATTTCTAGTGGCATTACTAATTAAAGGTTCCAATTTTCAGTGTCTCCATTTTGAAGATTTTTTATATATTTGTCTGGCATGAGGGCAGTTGGGGATAATGGTGATATGCGGCCTGGTTTCGGGTGTGTGGGTATCTAAAAAAGGGTCTCCCCCTCTTAGAAATAGTCAAGCTAGCGATCTTCAGAACAACCGGACCACCCGGCCAGCCCAGTATGGAAAAGGGTCTCCAGGTATTTTTAAATAATCCTTAAACCCTTTGCGTAGCTTTGCTATCATTTGTTTCATTGTGTCTCGTTGTTTCTGGTTTAAATCAGGATTCTGTGTTGAAGTATCAACCCTGCCAACATGGATCATATTTAAAAAGAAATTCCATGGGGCTGTAGGGAATACTCCAGATTTTTTCTTGTTATCTTTAAATCCTAACTCTACATAAGAAATTGCTTCTGTTTTGTCTCCCATTTGGACTTTAATATCTTCATTATTTAGCAGGGTAACCGTCACCTGTTCCCATTTGGTGATAGACTTTGCTTTTAAAGTACTGGATTGGTTGTCACGTCCAGGGATAGTAGGGGGTGTGAAGATTAGGAAACGAGGTATATCAATGTTTGAACTCTGTAACCCTTGAATCAGAGGTTCTCGGTAAATCTCATCCTTATTAAATATATCTGGTAAAGCTATATCAAGAATGCTGGAGATGTCTTCTCTTGATAAAGTGGGGTCTTCTGCTATCCAGTTATCTATTAGTACGCTTGAATCAAGAAGCCACTGCTCCTCATACTGAGTCTTCTCCTCTTCATATTTGCTTAGGTAGTCGATCCTCTCTTTAGTTGAAAGTCCAGTTAGGTCAGGTTTAGCAAGTGGTATTATAGGCATGGTCTGTTCCTTCAATACAGTCCTTCAAATAAATAGCCCGGTCAGGGGGTGAAGGTTTCCCCTTTTCGATTGGCCGATCTAGACCGGGAATTCAGTTGTCGGGAGTTAGTGCCCGGCTTTAGCTTCAATAAAATTTAAAATGTTGCTATCTGTCTCGCCTTTAATAATTTGCTCAAGTTTTCGACCCCAAGCATCTAAGGCTGTTTTCTTCTCTTTAACATATTCATATTTATCATAGTGCCGACCTGTCACGCTGTTATCTGCATGGTTCAAGATTCGATCATTTACAAAACGAGCTACACCCATTGCTGCTATGTGAGAAGAGCCTGTGCGTCTAAGATCATGAGGTGTAAAGTGTGGTATGTCGAAATGCTCTCGGTTATCATCAACTGCATGGGGTAGGGATGTCTCATGAATATGGCCTTTACCCTTTTTAAATCGGGTAGGGCTAGGGAATACCCATTTACTGGTCTTAGGTAGTGTATTCAAAAGTTCTGTAGCCTGTATTGATAGAGGAATGCGGTTAGGTCTCCCGTTCTTAGACTTCTCTGATGTAATCTCCCAGACACCATCATCTATATCAACCCACTCCATCTCTATGACTTCACCTGGACGTTGCGCTGTCATCATTATTAATTTAAGTGCAGTTCTTGTACTAGGTAACATTGAAGCGGTCTCCAGCTTCTCCCATAATATTTTAATCTCACTCTCTGTAAGAACTCTGTGACGGGGTTTAGGCTGTGAAGGGGAGGGGATGCCAATTGCTGGATTGTTCTCTATTAGCTCTTCGGTAATACCCCAGTTATACATCTTACGAATAACCATCAATGTATTGCGAGCCATGACAGGACCACGTTTTGATATAGTGGTGATTAAGTCTCTAACATCACGTCGGGTTATATCTTTAGTTTTACGATGGCCCCAAGCTGGTACTATGTCTTTATACAGCATAGCTTGATCACGTTTCCAAGACTTCTTGCGAGGTTTTGCCCAGCCTTCAATATATAGATCAACTAACGTCTGAACAGTGATCTCTTGCTGATCTTTAAGTGCTTGAGCTTCTGCCTGTCTTGTTAATTCCTCTCGGTGAGTAATAGGGTCTATCCCTTTAGATAATAACTCTCTTATTATATCTCTCTCTTTATGGGCATCTTTAACAGATATTTCTGGGTAGCTACCAAGACCCATGCGCCGTCGTTTGTTGTTGATTTGATATACTAACACCCATGATTTATTTCCATTGGGGTGAACTCTAATCCTTAGTCCTTGCCCACCTTGTTTCTCGTACCTACGCTCTTGGGGTGTAAGACTCTTTATAAACCTATCAGTAAAGGTTGTCATTGGATCTCCTGCCTGGTGACCACTTGGGTGACCACTTTGTTAGTTGCTTAAGATGATTTGTGATGAATCAGCTTGAGCGATATTATGACAGGCATCTAACATAAAAACAAGTAAAAACAGCATATTTAATGATGTCATAATAATTCAGAGGGGGTCATGATAAATCAAGCAGCATGTAACTGTTAATCACCTTGTCCTTGGTTCGAGTCCGAGCCGGGGAGCCATTAAATATCAAAAGGTTGCAACTTTTATAAGGTTGCAACCTTTTTTGGTTTTTGGGGCTTTTGTGTAGTTTGGTGTGTAGTTTGTAAATGGCTTAACTTGAACTATCTTGAGTTTCACACCGCCTATCTTTTGCGTCGCGTCTATCTGTGCCGGGTGTGTATTGGTAGGAGGATAGGAGCGTGAAGGTTTGGAACTTACGGTATCCCTCACTAGTCTAAAGTATGTAGATGACGGGCTTTTATTTTATTAAAAATAAGGAGGCCTAGAGATGAGACATAGCACTGTGAGAGACAGACCCACAGCATACGATATAATAATCGATATACTGCATATAGCAACTATTCTTATGGTGGTTTTTTGGGTGGTAATTTTTCTTTTACCTTAATCGTGACCCTGTACCAGTAGCGTATGCCTTTTTTGCTGCTAGTTGGTCTGCTGCATGTTGCTTGGGAACATGGCAGATTTGAGATAATGCGTTGGCTACCAAGTGTACCCCTCAATAACTCCCTCCGAGAAAACTACTGATAGCTTGTTTCCCGATACCATCCCCCTAAGAGATTTCATTATAAGGATTAATGGTGACTGATATATAAATAACAAGAGAAATTTGTCCAAGAATCAGATGCTCCTCTTGCATTAGAAGTTAATCGAGACTAATTTAGTTCCAATTCAGACATATCTGGCATTACCAACATACTCAATGATGGATTGTTATTGGTTCTAAAGTTATTTTAGCCAAAATGGAGATAGTTTTAAGCCACTTGGAAAATATCTGGTATTATAGGTAGCTCCACCACTAAATATTGATATATTAAAAATAGTTTGGCTTTATAAGGTTTGTGATGATGTTACGAGTGTTGTTGTTTTTAGTCTTAATGTCTGTTCCATGGAGCACTTCACAAGCTACCGTGGAGATAGCTACCCCATCCATAGTATTTGCCGAGGTGCTCAGGATTGAAAAAGAGGTTGAACTGATCAAGAGTCACTTAGGCTTGACAGAATCCAAGCCTGCCATCCAGATTTTTGCAGCACTTTCTCCCCGCCATAGCTGGCAAAAAAGTTATATAATCCAACTCAAGATCAACCTCTTTCGTCGACAACGTGGTTTTCCCTTTCTAGCTGCCAACAACTTGGAACCTGTGTTGAAAATGGAACCGGAAGTGGTCTATGAGCAGACCCAAAGGTTGTTAACTGAAATAAATATGCTTAAAAAGCGTCTGGGCATCAGCAAAATAGTTCCAAAACAAGAGATAGTACCGGGTAAAAAACCCATTGACGTTTTCAACAAACTCAATTTTATCTCCATGCAGTGGGATATTATCAACCGTCGCGAGATTAGCCCTGCTAATGTCTACGCCGAGGTCAAGCGAGTCAATGAGGATGTTAATATTATTCTCAATTATTTAAATGTTCAGGATGTGGCTTTTCCTCCTCCTAAAAAGAGTGATGCCAAGCCCGCTGATTCTTTTAAGTCGGCTTTTAAATTGTTGGCAGAGATACAGCGTTTGCAGCAGTTGGCGGGGATTGCCAGAGTTGATTTTCATGACTTTAGCAAAATCAAGACTGTACTTCCTTCTGATGTACTAAATATGGTGAGTATGGCAATAGCAGAACTACAGGTTTTAAAGGCCCACTTAGGACTAATCACTAGATTGACTACACCGGCAGAACAGCACGTTGAAAAAACACCTGCTGAAGTTAATCAATTCCTGGGGTATGTAGCCAATAAGCTGCAACTGATACGGTCATTATAGAAAGAGGAAGAGATTATGGCCAGAAACATTAGTATATTTAATATGTTGCAGCTAAACAGGCTAGGAATCAGGGGAAGATTGACCCTTATTCTCTACCTGCTTACTTTTTTTTCTATGGGTGTGGTTGGCTATTACGGTTATAACAGTGCTGCAAACGCCTATCGTGAAGGTGCTAAAGATTCTGTACTCGATCGTGTTTCGCAGATATCCGACAAAATCAATGAGTTCAATTATCTTACCCAAAACGATCTTAACTTTTTTTCCAACTATTTCAGCCTATTCCGCCAACTATACTGGCTCGATATGAAGGACACGATGAAGCACGAGCATTGGAAAGTGATCACCGTGGATACCTGGCTCGATTTTGTGAAAAATTATGACTATCTTTACAAGGTACGATTTATTGGTCTGGACGGCCAAGAACGGATTACGATCCGTCGAGACCCCCGCACCCGAAAAGTTATAGCCATTCCCAAACATGAACTACAGGATAGAAGCGAGGAAAACTATTTTAAAAATAGTGTCAATTTAGCAAAAAACAGTTTTACTATCAGCAAAATGGATTTGAACCGAGAGCATGGACGTATCGAAAAACCCTTGGTACCTGTCATTAGGTTGAGTCGCCCCGTTTTTGGTAAAAATAATGTTCGCTATGGCGTTGTGGTGGTTAACATCTTTGCCGATGCGGTTTTTGAATATATCCGTGATATTGAAAAAAATCTTACTGGAGTAAAGTTTTACCTTATCGATAAAAATGGGGAGTTTCTCTATCATGCTAGTGCTTCTAAATCATTTTCCCACCTGTTGGGCCATGGAGATAACTTTCGCACACTCTTTCCGGGTATCCTCAAAAAGTTGCAAAATAAAGAGGTAGGTGCACTATTTGTCAAAGGACAGGTTCTAGGTTTTGAACGTATATTCCCGCATTCTGAAAATAAGGAGAACTATTGGACCTTGGTAAGCACCATAAATGAAAAGGATGCTCTGAGTGGACTTACAAATTTTAAAATCATATTTTTCACTCTTGTGCTGCTCATGTTGGCCTTGGTTTTTATAACCTCGTTTTATTATGTCAGAGGCTTGATGGGACCTATTCTTTTTATTACCGACCAGTTACAACGTATGGGTAAGGGGCAGGTAAAAAACAAGGTTTTGGCTTACAATCAACATGATGAAATCCGCCAAATGTTGGACTCTACCGAGCTGCTTGTCAACAACATGGAGCTTCTTGCCAATCAGGCAGACACAATCGCCATGGGTGATTTGTCCAGCGATGTCCAACTATTATCAGATGATGATCGTTTAGGTAATGCTATCAACAACATGACATCAATGTTGCGGAAAAGCCGGTTGGAAAACGAGCAGCAAAACTGGCTGCGAGACGGTATCAGCAGACTTAGCGAAAAACTAACAGGTGATCTCTCCCCACAACTACTTGCAGAAAAGGCCCTTTCTATTATTGGGCAATATCTTGGTTCTGGACGGGGTGTTTTCTACGTTTATGACGCTAAACAAGATGTTTTAGAGCTTTTGGGCTCTTACATGTTCACCCAGCGTTCTCATCTTGCAAATCGTTTTAGCATGGGTGAAGGTGCGGTTGGTCAGGCAGCCAAAGAACGTAAGCCTATCCTCCTAACTGTTCAAGATGAGGATGAAACCGCCCCAATCACCACTGGTACTGCCAGAACCAAGCCTCTGCACATATACACTTGGCCATTGCTTCGTGAAGGGGAACTGCTTGGGGTCGTGGAGTTGAGTGGCTTTAAGCCATTAGACGCACTGCAACAGGAATTTCTCAAGAATGCCATTGAGGTTGTGACCTCTTTCATCTTCATGGCCCTGCAACGGCAGCGAATAAATAATCTGTTCAAACGTGCCGAGGAGAGCACCAAAAAGGCTGAGGAGCAGAGCCGACAGCTTCAGGAAAGCAATGCCCAGATGGAGGAGCAACAACAGCAATTGCAGCAACAGACAGAAGAGTTACAGCAGACCAATGCCCAGATGGAGGAGCAACAACAGCAATTGCAGCAACAGACAGAAGAGTTGCAGCAGACCAATGCTCAGATGGAGGAGCAGAGGCAGCAGGTTGAGCTACAGTCTGAAGAGTTGCGTCGCAACAACGAGGCATTGCGGCAGACTCAGGAAGAGGTCAACGCCCGTGCCCAGCAATTGGAGGAGGCTAATCGCTATAAGTCGGAATTTCTCGCCAATATGTCTCATGAGTTACGCACTCCACTAAATGCAATCAATGTCATCTCAAAAATGATGGCTAAAAATGAGAATGGCAATTTGGACGAAGAGACTGTTAAACGTTCCCAAGTGATACATAACTCTGGCAATGATTTGCTCCGCTTAATCAGCGATATACTGGATCTCTCCAAAATAGAGGCTGGAAGAGTCGAGATACATCTAGAGCAATTTCCTACCAATGAACTGGCAGAAGAGATGCGAGCACTGTTTGATGAGACCTCTAATGATAACGGTGTCGAATTTGTGGTTAAAGATGACTACAATGGCACTATCACCAGTGACCGACACAAAATAGTCCAGATATTACGTAACCTACTCTCCAACGCCTTCAAATTTACCCATGAAGGACAGGTTGGATTACATTTTAAATCCAGCGGTGATGCCAAGCGACCCCTAAAAATCAAGGTGTTTGACAGCGGAATTGGCATCCCCAATAGTGAATTGGATAAAATTTTTGATGCGTTTCGTCAGGTGGACGGCTCCATATCTCGTCAGTATGGTGGGACCGGGCTGGGACTTTCTATTACCAAAAAGTTCATTGATATGTTGGATGCAGTTATCGAAGTACACAGTACACAAGGTGAAGGAAGTGAATTTATCCTTCTTATGCCAGTACAGTTAGAATCTTCTCATGCCGTCCCTCAGCAGCAGCTACAAAAAATGCCGCAAAAGGTTTTGCAGCCAGCAAAAGAGGAGCCTTCACACTCGCCTCAGGAAGATAGAAAGACCATACTTGTGATTGATGACGACTCTTATTTCTGTGAGAATATTGCTGCCATCAATCGCCACAATAATTATAAAACCTTGTCAGCCAAAACAGGCAAGGAAGGTCTTGCCATGGCCAGATCCCACCATCCAGCAGGTATTATTTTGGATCTAGGTTTGCCGGATATGCCGGGCCAGAAGGTGTTGGAACAGATAAAGACCGATTCGGACCTGAAAAAAATCCCGGTTTACATCATTTCAGCCCAGGATAAAAGTCTGGCCCTTCTGGAACAAGGGGCAATAGGTTTTTTACAAAAGCCCGTCAGTGATAACCAGATTGTAACAGCAGAAGCCTCCCTGTTAAATGCCGTTAAGCCGGGACAAAACTCCCTGCTTATTATCGAAGGCTCATCCTTAACAAAGAGACTGATTGAAGAAAATATTCAGCATACTGATGGTAGTATAGTGGCAGTAAATTCTGCATCAGAGGGTCTGGAAATGATCTCCAGAGAAAAATTCGATCTGGTTTTGACTGATCATCATTTGTCCGATATGGATTGTGCTGAGTTTTGTGAAAAGCTACAAGATCGCCAACCAAACCTATCTATCATAATCTTTAGTGAAAATAGTTTGGATGAAGAGCGTTTATCGCAACTTCGTCAATTCACTGATAGCATTATTCAGCAGGCTCCCCAGGCCAATAAAAGAATATCCCGGGATATTGAACGCTTTTTGAACACTACCATAACCGAGAATGAAGATAAAAAAGCAGAATCTCAATTCAGCACGGAAAAAACCTTAAAGGACAAACGAATGCTCGTAGTAGATGACGACCCACGCAATCTATACGTGCTTACGGCATCCTTAGAACAAAACGGTGCTCAGGTATTTAAGTCTCTCAATGGTCGCAAGGCAATTGAACTACTAGGACGGGAAAAAATTGATCTGGTCTTTATGGATATCATGATGCCTGAAATGAACGGCTACGATGCGATTAAAACAATTCGTTTAGATCCTGCCCTTAAGAATCTACCAATAATTGCCTTGACCGCCAAAGCT
>JADFYX010000059.1 GCA_015232795.1 Magnetococcales bacterium | reverse complement strand
GGAGCTGCTGGTCGTTATGACGGCTTTTGGGAGTCAGGACTTTCGCGTTGGGATATTGCTGCAGGAATAATTATTGTTACCGAGGCTGGAGGGTACATTTCTGATTTTAAGGGAGGCAGAGGCTACCTGAATAGTGGTGATATAATTGCAGCTAATCCCACTATTCATACTCTATTACTTGATAAGATCTATCTTCAAGAGAAGAGGAAAGATAAGATAAAGCTCAAGCTTAAGAAAGATTAACCGATTTTTAACTTATATAAGTGTTACCACCTGCATAGAATTAGACAACAGGAAATATCTCTATGAGGCATGTATATCACCTTTCTGGCTGGGTAGTTATGGCGGTTGGCGTATTAGCCACCATAACCGCTGCTGTTCTATCCATTTTTCCCGGCTTAACCCAAGGGATAGATATCAATAATGTTATTATTTCTGGGATTATTACGACTCTTTTCGGTGGTTTGCTCTCCCGGCTTACCATTAGCAAGCGTGACCCAAATACAGCAGAAATAGAGCTATCTCAGATATTGTTAAAGGGTGTTCCTTTAACTGCTGGTTCTCTAGCAATTGCTGCTACCATCTGGCCGATGTTAATTGCACAAAATGCTGCACTAAAGCTAAATGCCGAACATATTCATAATGTTAAGTCTGCCGCAACGCAAAATACACTTGGCCAAATTACAGCCAATCAGCACTCGGCAAACATACAGGCACTATTGGCAGAGTTGGGCCTTAAACTGGAAAAATCAAAAAAAGCTACCCCAGACCAACAAGAGGCTCTTGGACTTGCTCCAATAAAAAAAGCTGAAAAGAGAGGAAAAACACAACAAAAAAGAGGCAGTAATGTACAGTATAAGGATAAAGATAGGCTTTTGGATGACGACAATCTTGAAAAAGATAGAAAAGCCCCTTTAACACTTTTAGCCTTAAATACAAACTCAACTCCTTCAAATCCTGATATGGCTCCACCACCGTCACCATCGGAACCGCCTCCTCCGCCGTCACCATCGGAACCACCGCCACCGGAACCACTGCCATTGCCGCCACCATCGGAACCGCCACCATCAGAACCGCCGCCGCCAGGACCCCTTGAAGTGATTCCAGACTCAACTACTACAATTAGTAATACTGATATATTCACAACAACAAAATATGCAA
Source organism: Magnetococcales bacterium (assembly GCA_015232795.1). GTDB lineage: Bacteria > Pseudomonadota > Magnetococcia > Magnetococcales > JADFYX01. The sequence goes on along the minus strand of JADFYX010000059.1, from coordinate 10,261 downwards.
ACGAAGTTGTTGCAAAGATTCAACATGCTCTCGAAGCTAGCAATGTTACCCAGGCGGAAAGCAGTCTTGTAATAGTTGTAAATGAACAAAAAGCCACAACAGGCACCGAAAGCCTGGCAGTAGCATCAGCTAAACATAATCATGCCTCTGCACTAGCTATCAAAGGCGAACTTGACCAAGCTATTGAACTACTTGAAGAGTCTATAAGAATTAAAAAGCTGCATCTTGCAGATACAGACCCCTCACTTGGTAAAAGCTACCAAAATCTTGCATCTGTCTATAAATTAAAGGGGAATTACCAGAAGGCCATCTCTTTACAGAATACTGCAATCAGCATTTTGATAACCAACCTGGGAGAAAAAGATCCAAGAGTTGCTATTAGTTATAACGATTTAGCACGGCTTTATGAACGCGCCAACTCTCTTGTTGAGGCAAAATACTATTTTGAACTTGCTCTTAGCATTCTTGTTAACAGCCCAACCCCTAATAATCCATACGTTTCGGTTGCCAGGTCAAATTATGCCTCTCTTTTACAAAAAATGAATCAACCAGTTGCTGCTGCGACTCAGCTTAAGCTGTTGAGAATATTGCACAATGGCTTGAAAAGTGTTGAAACATCCCAACAATCAGATACAACTGCTATTCAACCAGAGTTGGTGGGTGATACCCCAGTACAATAATTTCTTAGGAAACTATGAATATCAATAGCCATTGGAAATAGTACTAAAAAATATTTTGTGCATGAATTATATTTAATTTATTTTGCTAATCTTTAAAACATTTGCTCTTAATGTGATTCAGAATTTAAGATTTTCTCCCAAACAACCGAAAGAGTCTCTATGGGTATTGTTTATAAGTATGAAAGCAGACTTTTTTGTATGTTGCATTTAAAATAAAATAATGTTTAGAAACCAGATGTTACATTAGCATACAATGCATAACATATGTCACCATCTGTTATAAAATTTGTATTGTTTTTTAAGGTACTAGGTGTATACTTCCCCTGATAATAGAGGCTGTAGACACTCTCGTGGGAATAAAGTAAAATTTCTCAGATCCCTTGGAGTATATTAATTGTCAAAATGGTCGTGAGAATATTAAGAACTACATGGGTGTTGACCTGTTTTATGGTTGCAACCCTTCTCTATCCATTGGCAGCCATTGCTGGTCCCGATGCGGTGACTCTTACCTCCCCCACAGGAACCCTATCTGAATCCACAACACCGGCATCTGTAACTTTCTCATGGTCGGCATCTGCTGATAGCACCTATTATAAAGTGCTGGTAAGAAACTCTAAAAATAACAAAAAACTTTTCCAGCTCTGGTATACAGTTTCTGATGCTGGCTGTAGCAGTGGCAGCGGAACCTGTTCTGTCACTCCATCCACCACATTTAATGTGGGTTCATACTCTTGGTCGATTACCCCTTATGGGGACACTGGCCTGGGTACGGCAACAACAGGAACATTCGATATAGAAGACTCTGCCGACAATACAGCAGGATCACCCACTGGAGAGATAGAAAGTACCACCCCAACATATCAATGGAACGCTACAGATTCTGCTACCTATTATCAGCTTAGAGTTGTCAATAGCAGTGGCTCTGATATCCACAAAAAGTGGTATACCGCTGCCGATGTTGATTGTAGTAGTGGCTCTGGTACTTGTAGTATTACACCAAACCTTATTTTATCTTCTGGTAGTTACACTTGGTATATCAAACCATGGACCACATCAGTTGGCAGTGAGTCTGACGGTACAGCATTTGTGGTTCTATCATCTTCTGACAACACACCTGGCACACCTACCCCAACAACACCATCGGGTACAATAACCGATACCACCCCAACATTTAGTTGGACAGCAACCCAAAATAGCACTCACTATACATTGGTGGTATCTGATGGTTCTGCAAATGTTGTAAGTGCACAATATAGCACCACTACTCTGGGCTGCGGAGTAGGCACAGGAACCTGTTCCATCACCCCATCCACTACCCTAACCAATGGCACCAGCTACTCTTGGACACTTCTTGCCTATAACAGTGCCGAATCATTAAGTGGAACCACCTCAAGTGCAACAACGTTCAGTGTTGATACTTCAAGCCTGGAACCAGGAACCCCAACCCCGTCGTCACCTTCTGGAACAATAACCACCACTACCCCAGAATTTAAATGGTCGGCAACTGCGAACAGTACCCACTATACTTTGGTGGTAAACGATGGCTCTTCAGATATTATCAGCCAACAATATACCACGAGCGATCTGGGCTGTTCTGTAGGTTCTGGCACATGTTCCATAACTCCATCCAATACCTTGAGCGAAGGTTCCAGCTATACTTGGACACTCCTTGCCTATAATAGTAGCGATAACCTGACAGGAACCACATCAAGTGCAGCAAGCTTCAGTGTTGATACCAGTTCGGCAGGGGAGCTCTCCCCATCGGGAACAATCACAAGCTCAGCAACACCAACAACTATCACATTTGAGTGGCCTGCGGTTGCTGATTCCACCTACTATCGACTGAAAGTTTCAGACACCAGCGGATCAACAACCCATTTTAATCTTTGGTATAAGGCTGCAGATGCGGGTTGTAGCAGTGGTAGCGGAACCTGTTCTGCCACACCATCCACAACATTTGCTGTAGGTTATTATTCCTGGACAGTTAAACCATATGGCACAAAGGGCCTGGGAACGACAGCAAGCGCAACCTTTGATCTGCAATCCGAGGCTTCAACCATCACAGGTTCTCCAAGTGGTACAATTACAGAATCATCTCCAACTTTTAAATGGAGTGCCACATCAGGGGCAACCTATTACCAACTACGGATCATTAACAATATCGGCTCAGATATTCACAAAAAATGGTATACTGCGGCATCGGCAAATTGTAACAATGCCGCAACTAGCTGTAGTTACAAACCTGACATTATTTTTTCCGACAGTAGTTACAGTTGGTACATAAAGCCGTGGACAACTTCCGCAGGAACGGAGTCCAGTGCTATCAACTTTACTGTTAATACGGCAATTAGCTTGCCGGGGACCCCAACGCAAAAGTCACCTATTGAGACTACCTCTGATACCACACCGACCTACAAATGGGATGCAACTGAAAATAGCACCCACTATACCCTTAAGCTTACCTCTAGCAGTGCTACTTTAATAAACAAGCAGTATAGTATCAGTGAATTGGGCTGTTCCAATGGATCAGGCACCTGTTCCATAACACCAGATGTAACCCTATCTACAGGTTCATCTTATACATGGACGCTACAGGCATATAACAGCACAGACTCCCTAAGTGGGCAGCTATCCGAAAAGGCCACTTTTACCGTGGCACTCAACACCCCGACAACACCGACACCAACATCACCTATTGGTAATATCACTAATAAAACACCGACATACACCTGGAGTGCTACTAAATATAGCACCGATTATGTCTTGGTTGTAAAAGATGGTTCTAACAATGTTGTTATAAATAAATCGTATAGCACTACAAATCTAGGTTGTGAAGTGGGATCAGGAACCTGCTCCATTACCCCAGATGTGACCCTTAATAATGGAGAAGACTATTCTTGGACCCTATTGCCCTTTAATAGCGATGGCTCCCTTACTGGAACCATATCCAACGATACAAATTTCAGCGTGCAAATTGTACCGGGGACTCCAACACCAAGTTCACCATCAGGAACCGCTACAACCTTAACACCAACCTTTAGCTGGGGAGCTACACAAAACAGTACCGACTATACGTTGGTTGTCACCGATGGCTCATCAACTATTATAAATCAAACATATAATATTAGCGATTTAGGGTGTACAGAAGGTTCAGGAACCTGCTCCATTAATCCATCGGTAATCCTGACAGACGGCACTAGCTATTCCTGGACTCTACTACCATCAAACAGTGATGGCCCGGTTACTGGAACCATATCTAGCAGTGTGAATTTTACCGTAAAAATAACAGTAAACACACCCACAACCCCAACCCCTCTCACTCCTATTGGCGCAACTAATACCACAACCCCATCTTATGGTTGGTTGGCTACTCAATATAGTACCGACTATATCCTTGTAGTAAAAGATAGTTCATCCAACAAAGTAATAAACCAACAATACAGTACCAGTGAGTTGGGCTGTTCTGTGGGGTCTGGCACCTGTTTTATCAAGCCTAGCACCACACTTACCAACGGTGAAACCTATACCTGGACATTGCAACCCTATAATAGCGATAGCGCAACAACAGGAAATGTATCGGCTGCCTATGGGTTTACGGTAACTCTCAGCACCCCGAAAACACCAATACCGCTTTTGCCTTCTGTTACGACATCCTTAACGACACCTACCTACAGTTGGGCAGCTTCTAAATACAGCACCAACTACACAATGGTAGTGACAGACAGTTTAGGTGCAGCCGTTCACACCCAACAATATAGCACAAGCGAGTTGGGCTGCGGTGTAGGAACAGGAACCTGTTCAGTAACCCCAACAACTGTATTAACTGATACCAAGACCTATTCATGGACCTTGTTGCCTTATAACAGTACCGATAATTTAACAGGAATCATCTCCAGTGCTGTGAGTTTTACAGTTGATGTCGCAGACACAACCCCAGAGACACCGGCACCTATAGCACCCATTGGTAATATTACCGACTCGACCCCAACCTACAGTTGGGCAGCAACAGCAAACAGCACCCACTACACACTGGTTGTAAACAGTGATGATGGCACAAATATCAGCCAAGAATATAGTGCTGCGGAGTTGGGCTGCAGCGTAGGGGCAGGAACCTGCTCAACAACATTAACTACAGTTCTAACTGATAATACTGACTATACCTGGTCTATTACACCATATAACTCCACCACTGACGTTTCTGGCACCACTTCTAGTAAAGTCAGCTTTAGGGTGGGGGTAAATGTACCTGTCACACCGACCCTGATAGCACCCTCAATTTCTACAACAACTATAAACCCGACGTACAGTTGGTCTGGCACTACAAACAGTACACATTATACCCTGACTATATCTAACAGTTCAGGGACTCTGCTATCACATAAATACAGTGTGGGAGATCTAGGCTGTTCGGTAGGCTCCGGCACATGTTCTATTACCCCTAATACGGATCTTACAGATGGGTTGACCTACTCTTGGAAAGTCACCCCTTATAACAGTGTTGACGTTATAACAGGAACTGACTCATCTACTGTTAGTTTCACCGTGGCTCTCTCAAGCAATGTACCGGGAACACCAACTCCTTCACTGCCTTCAGGAACCACTTCATCAACAACACCAACTTATAGTTGGGCTGCTACTGTAAATAGCACTGACTATACGTTAACCCTAAATAGCAGTGCCGGTACTCTTTTCAGCACCAAATACAATGTCAGCCAGTTGGGCTGTTCAGTAGGGTCAGGAACCTGCTCAATTACACCAGACCAGACATTGACTGATGGTGCGAGCTACTCTTGGACACTACTACCCTATAACAGTACCGATGCCCTTACAGGTACAAAATCAACAGCAGTCAGCTTTACCGTTAAAAAAACCGATACTACACCGGGATTACCAACGCTAATTTCTCCATCAGGAACAATAAAAACCTTAATCCCAACATACAGTTGGAACGCCTCAACATACAGCACCCACTACACTTTGCTGGTGAAAATCGGTTCTTCTACCGTTATAAGTAGAAAATATAGTGTGGCGGAGTTGGGCTGCTCTGTGGGGTCAGGAACATGTACCATAACACCCACCGATCATTTAGCCGACAACAAAACCTATTCGTGGACTGTTGTGCCATATAACAGTACCGATGATCTAACCGGAACAGCAGCAGATAGTTTAAGCATTACCACATATATGGAGGTAATTCTGACCGCCCCTTCAGGCAGTGCAGTTACCGATACAACTCCTACCTATACATGGGAAGCTATTAGCAATGCAGAAGGGTATACTCTGAAGGTCTCCAACTCTTCAGGAACTGAGCTTATCAACCAGTCATATACACCAGCAGAGGTAAACTGTAGCGATGGCAGTGGTAGTTGCTATGTGACACCTACTACAGATGTGGGCATTGGTATTATTAACTGGTCGGTCACTGTTGACCCAGAAGGTAATTATGGCTCTGGAACTTTTACCACTATTCTAAGCACCCTTGATGCCCCTGTTATCGTTTCCCCAAACAGCTCGGCAGAATCCACAACGGTTTCCCCAACATTTATCTGGACAGCAGTTGCTGGTGCTACAGATTATTTTGTTACTATTATCGACTCAACAGGTACAACGATTATTTCCGGCAGCATGACAGCATCTCAGGCCAACTGCGCCTCTGGCACTGGCACCTGTGATATAACCCCAGAGGTAAAATTCCCAACTGGAGAGGGTACATGGTCGGTTCTGGCATCTGATTCTGATAACAACAGATCCAGCACAACCACTACAACCACCTTTACCATATCTGAGACTGCCTTCGATGCTGGAGGAGCCACACCTATATCTCCTAACGGTACTGTAGATACCAGTGCACCGACCTTTTCCTGGACCTCAGCAGAAGATGCGACCCACTATAAACTGGTTGTTTTAGACTCCAATGGTACAGAAGTAAGCAACTATACAACTACTGCATCTACAGCTTCTTGTGCGAAAGGCAGGGCTTTCTGCTCTCTTAATTTTATCAATTTGGATGATGGTAATTATAGTTGGACGGTGCAATCTTACAGCGATGTTACCGGAAATTATGCAACAGTCTCGTCATCGCTATCATTTACCATAGCCGATGCTAGCCCCCCTGAAGTTGGTGATTTTGCTATCTCCCCAGAAGGTATCATATACACAACAAATCCATCTTATATCTGGACTGCGATTGTCAACTCCTCAAACTATCGGGTTAAGATGTTTAAAAACAACACGACAACCAGTGCTCTGTTTAGAAAAAATTATACTCCTAGCGAAGCAGGTTGCGCCAGTTCAACCACATGTACGGTTATACCTAACATCACATTGAAGGCTGGTACTTATGTATGGGAAATCATGGCCTTCCCAAGCATGCGCAAACAAAGTTTGACCTTTATTATACCCGATAGTTCAGCAATTATCCTTACTGGGGACACCATAAACGAAAATATTACTGTCCAGACCAAGGTTGGACAGCTCTACATATTCACAAGTGACGGCTCTGAAGGAGAAAACATTGTCTTTACCTTGGGTACCGACTCAGCCAGCAATAATTTTGAAATTAAAAATGATGATGAACTCTGGACTGCTGCCGGTTTTTCGCCTAACTATGAGGATGGTGAATCATACCTCATCACCGTGTCTGCTTCTGATGCCGAAGGAACAACGGATAGGTTTACCATAACAGTCAACGATGCAAACGATCCCCCGACGGATATTGAGCTATCCAACAATAAAATTTGGTCAAATGTCGATACAACCACCGTTACAACTGTTGGTACACTGACCGCTACGGACATTGATGTCCTTGAGGCAAATCGGGTACATGTATTCACAGTGACGGGGGGAATAGATGAGGACTCTTTTGAAATATCTGGGGATACACTGCTACTCAAGGCAGGTGTAACATTAGATACATCAACAAAATCTTCATACTATGTTGAGGTAACCGCAACAGATTCTGGTGGCTCTATATCAGAAACCTTTACCATTTCCATTGTCGATGCTGGCTCTACCCCAACAGCTTTATTATTAAGCAGTAATGTGCTGCCGTTTATGGATAGGGCAACCAATACTCCAATAGGAACCCTCTCAACAACTGATGCCGATGAAGGAGATACATTTACCTACACTATTAATTCGGTAACGTTTATGGGTGATTATCCCCTGTTAACAGATTATGCCAATTCATTTTATATAGATGGTGATCAACTTTATATAAACGATTCGGACGGTTCTGTATTTGGTGTTTTCGAGATATCAATTACCTCAACCGATAGTGGTGGATTTACCATAAGCGAAACTTTCACACTCTCAATTGGTGGCTTTACTGTTGAGGATATACCTGAAAGCCACCTTTCAGTAGAGGCAATGTTAGCAGCCGCCAAGGATACCTATACCACTATCTATAATACCCTTGATGCTGCCAGCAGTGGTGTAACGGTTGATCTTACTGAAACTGAGTTGGAGAGTTTGATTATCGGCAAGGTAGGTCAGCAGATATCCTCTGGAGGAGAAGTTACCGATACATTAACTGATATTATTAAACAGTTTCATATAGATTTAGTATCGTCATCTGAGATTATTGCTACAGTAGAGGTGGGGGTCATTGATACTCTTTATAATCGTCTACCTGCCACAGTTCAGACAGAGGCAACCTCACTGTTTAGCGTTGCAAGTGCGCTATTGCCATATGCCAATGATAATTATACGGCTGGTGTCCGTTTTCGTATTGTTCCAGAGGTCAGCGGAACAACTTTATCGTTTGACACTACTAATTCGTATGTAGATGTATTGGTTGAAGATTCGCTTCTAACACCCAACCTACAATTTACCGTTGCCGAGTTAATAACAAAATATAACTCTTTTATTACAACTCTTTCTGATGATGGCCTTACATTCTTTGGCGGACAAGATATTCCCACAAGCCAGGATGTGGACTATTTCTTCCCTGACCTTATAAGTGGCATTTCTATATCAACAGGCAAAGTTACCTTAACTCGTTGATCTTTATAACTTCCACTCTAACGGCATCTCATTCATCAAAGCTGACTGTTCACGCAGTGAGAGCATATAGTCATCCCAGTAACGGGGTCCGTTAAACCATGGGAATACTCTGGGAAAAGCAGGATCATTCCAACGTCTGGCGATCCAGGCAGCATAGTGCATCATACGCAGGGTGCGTAGAGCTTCAATTAAATGTAGTTCACGGGGGTTGAAATCGGCAAACTGCAAATAACCGTTTAATAGATGGGCAAGTTGCAGAGCTCTCTCTTCTCTCTCTCCAGACAGGCACATCCAGAGATCCTGTATAGCTGGTCCCATACGGGCATCATCAAAATCGACAAAATGGGGACCAGTGTCGGTCCAAAGGATATTACCACTGTGGCAATCTCCATGCAGTCGAATGGTTGTTACACTCCCTGCCCTCTCATAACTTTCCTGTATTTGCAGCAAAAGATCTGCGGTAAGGGTTTGGTAAGGATTTACCATCTCCAGGGGAATAAAACCACTATCGAGAAGAAACTGCCGAGGTTCAACACCAAAACTAGCAATATTTAAATGGGGACGATAATTGAAATCACGGCTAGAACCTACAGCATGAATACGTCCCATAAAACGCCCCAACTGTGCCAAAGTATCAGGATTTTCCAACTCCGGCGCACGTCCTCCCCGTTTGGGATAGAGGGCAAAACGAAATGTTTTATAACTGTGCAGTGTTTTACCGGATTGATCTATCAGAGGAGGAACAGCGGTTATCTCTAAATCAGCCAACTCCTGGCTAAAAAGATGCTCTTCTAAAATAGTTGCATCACTCCAGCGGTTAGGGCGATAAAATTTCACAACCAGAGGCGCAGAATCCTCTATACCAACTTGATAAACCCGATTTTCATAACTGTTTAAAGCCAGTTGTGTACCATCACAACGATAGCCAGCACTCTCCACAGCATCAAGTATCATATCAGGACCAAGGTCTTGATATGGTTGTTTTTCTTTACTTGCAGACATACCACTTTCTACCTGTTAACTCTCTAATGGCGGTGTATTAGGCAGAGAACTCACCATTACTGCCTTTGGTTCTACTATACACGCAACCCGGCAAAGAGCACAGCCAGTACATAGATCAGAATTAATTTGTGGCCTTGGACCGTCCATAATCAAAGCACCGGGAACGGGACAGACAGATTTACAGGCACCACACTCTGGGCCAGAATAAGGCAAACATGTGGTTTTAGTTATGGTTATTTGGGCAAATTTAGGCAGGGGAGGGTTTGTTTCTTCATCATCGGTATCACTCTTTTGGGGCAGCACTAAAGCTTTTGGCTCACAGACCGTGACACAGGGCCACCCTTCACACATTACACACCCCTTATTTAGCAGGTCCATAACCGGGGTATTTACAACTTGCGCTCCGAGACGGGGTGATAAATTAAACAGAACTTTTGGTTCGCACGCTGCAATACATTTATCACAACGGCTGCACAGCAAGAGAAAATCCAACTCTCGCACAGCAAAAGGTGGGCGGATAAAATGGCTGGCTCGGTTTTCAGCTTTGTTGTCGGCAACTTTTATGGCGGCTTTTG
>JADFYX010000058.1 GCA_015232795.1 Magnetococcales bacterium | reverse complement strand
ACAAGGTGACTTCGATTTTTTCTGATTCACCTGATAAACCAATATGTTGCACCATTAATGCACGCCCAACTGCCGAAATTAGGATTATAAGAGATCATGAGGAGATGGGTTTTACGAATCAGAGTAGTTTAATCATTGCGCCAAGCACAACGATAATTAACCCGGTACTCCAAGCCAGCATTATACCAAGGCGAATGGTTAGACGGCCCTCAAGATCTTTGATATCTCGACGGATTAATTCAATATCTAGCTTTGTAGCCAGCCTATCTTCTACCAGTTCTGCTATAGCTTCTGCTTGGGCTTCTGCCTGTTGTTCAGTAAAGCCAGCAGATTTCATCTTTTTAGTGAAAGCTAAAGTATCAAATGCAATTGCTTGTGGCATATCAATATCTCCTTTTTTCGGAGTATACCATACTAACTTGGGTGTGTGGTAGAACTTTGCTATTGATAGTCAACAGTGAAATACGAAATGGTTGATGTGATCCCTTTGAGATGGAAGGTGAAGTAATAGCGCACAGCACAATTAACCGGATAACCTGCTTGTATGCAGTTTTTTAAGTTAACTATACTGTGCTTTTTGCTTAACCTAATTACCCAGCTCTTTTTCTATAACCTCAACAAAATCGGAAAAAGGTACTGCACCCACTAGCTTGATGCCGTTGATGAAAAAGGTGGGGGTTCCGGTTATTCCTAGGGCTTTGCCATCTTTTTTATCTGCCTCAACTCGGCTGGCATAGCTGCCACTATCTAAACATTTATTAAACTGTTTCATGTTTAGCTTTTGCTTTTTAGCCAATTTTTTATATGCAGCATCACTCAGTTCAGCATCTTCGGTAAATAGAGTTTTGTGAAAAGCCCAGAAGGCTCCTTGGTCTTGGGCGCACTGTGCAGCTTCTGAGGCTTTTGGAGCTTTTTTGTGGAAGGGTAGGGGGAAGTGGCGAAAGACAAAGCGTACTTTATCGCCATATTTTTCCTCTACCTTCTTCAATGCTTTTTGGGCCCGACGACAGTATGGACATTCAAAATCTGAAAACTCAATTATGGTGATGGGGGCATCCTTCTTGCCTTTTACCAGATCTTGGGGGCCAGGAACATCATAACGGGGCGTATCTAAAAGATATGTCACATTATATTTTCTAGTCAGACTTTGCAGATAGGCTGCTTGAAGGTTTTGTTGAAGCTGCTTTTGGAGATAGCCACGAATTTTGTCGTCCATACCTTTGCCACCTTCTGGCAGGCGACTTTCGTTGGCCTTGATAAACTCGCTAACATCAGCATCAGATAGGGGTGGAATTTTTTTATTAACCATCTCTTCAAGAACTTGGTCAACTTCAATACCGTTGGCTTTGGCCTCTAATCCCAAAAGGTGGTTTACTATAATCTCTTGGACTTTTTCTTCCCGTAGTTCATAAATTTTATGGGCAAGCTGTTTGTCAACTTCAGCCAAATGTAAGGTCCAAGAGCCAACACTTGCGACTGGTTTTGCTTGGGCCGTAGCCGCCATGGTGAGAGTTAAGGCTAACAAAATAGGTAAAGCAGTTATTAGTCGGATCATGTTTTTGTTCCGTTTATATTATGGATTAATTTGTTTTGTAGATATCATCTGCACGATTGCGAAAGGCATCTACCATTCTTTTTGATGCTTCACCAAAAACTGGACCCAAGGCCATCTCAATCAGTCGGCTTTTAAAACGAAAATCAATAAAAAAGTCGATGGTGCAACCCCCAGCAGGTAAGTCAGTAAAACACCATTCGCTCTCAAGATGTTTAAAGGGGCCGGATATGTTGGAAATGGTGATTTTTTTACCAGGTATAACGGTATCCATGGTCTTAAATGTCTCTCGCATCCCTTTAAAAGAGATGGTCATCTCAGACATAAATTTATTGCCTTGTTCATCATATTTGCGGGATTTTGCCAACCAAGGAATAAACTCAGGATATTTGTCCATATCGACTACCAGATCATACATCTGCACAGCACTGTATGGTACTTTTGTGGATGAAGAACGTCTGCTCATTTTTTACTTTTTAACTCCTTGCCACCCTTAACTACGATGCAGGGCAATAGCTCTTTTTCTAAAAGCACTTATCATCTGCTTGGAAACCTGGGTAAAGACCGGACCCATAATCATCTCTTTCATGCGATTGGAAAAACGAAAATCGATATAAAACTCAATTTTGGTTCTGTCCTCTCCCACGGGGTAAAAATGCCAAGTACTTACCAGATATTGAAATGGTCCGGATTTAAGGTTGATCTCAATTTTTTTGTTTGGTTCTATAACATCCAGAGTTTGGAATTTCTCTCGCATTCCTTTAAAAGAGATGGACATTTCAGCCATAAACTGGGTATCTGTTTTGTCCCAAACACGGGCTTTACCACACCATGGTAAAAATTTAGGATAACTCTCTACATCCACCACGACGTTGTACATCTGTTCTGCGGTAAAAGGAAGAATTTCACTAACGCGAATTTTTGGCATGGGCAATTTTAACTCGGAATATTTTGATTAGTCAGTAGCTTTATTGCTCTAAGATTAGGTTAACAAATGAACTTTTGCAAATAAGTCTTACATGTTAATATGACCAGCTCATAAAATTCCTTTGTTATTCAAACATTAAGCTATAATGTCCATAATTCATAAAATATCGCAAGAGTAGTTAGTAAAGGGTACAATATGTTATGGTTTCAAGGTTTAATCAGCACCATGTATATATAACCATATGGCAATGAGAGCAAGAGGTCTTGGCTCACAGGTTACAATTTTAATGGCGATAATAATGCGACATACAAAAAAAAATCCTCCTAAATCAGATGCTTTACGTGCCAATTTACTTGAGACGGCAGTTGAGCCAATTAGCATCGATTCTCGTCATGAGCCTCTGCGGGTAGTTGTTGCAAATTATGCAGGTATTTTAAAAAATTTGGACCGCCTACTGCGAGAGCTCAACCACCCTTATCGCAACTGGAAGCTAATTATGCCAGAACTGCGAGGGTTTGTATTGAAAAACTGTTCTCGTTTTATAAACAGCGACAATGGTCCCGGCTGCTTTTTACTTTTTAGTGATATTTTTCTTGGCGCATTGGTTGAAGTTCGCTCTGATGCCGATATTCGGACAGTTTTAGAGGGTTTGACAGCATATTTAGAAAAACAGGTTCAGCTTTTAAAAGGTGAGCAAATGGCTGAGTATGCACAAGCTTTCGATACTGTATTTTTAGCAATTTCAGCTCTACCAGACACAAGGTTGCTCCTTCTTTCCCAAACTCACCATCCACTAAAAAGAACGGTGAGTTTAATGATAAAAAAGGCCAACAAAGCAGGTAAACCGTTTCCTCTTTCTGTTAAAGTGGTGCAGCAATTAGCCGTGCGTTCCCTGCATGCTACCTACGAATATTGGTTGCAACAGTCCGACCCGGATTGGTACGCAGTTTTGGGAACCGATCCTTGTGAGCAGATAAGCCATAAGGCTTTACACAAAGTAAAAAATGAGCTTGAAGAGCTGTCCCGTGAGACGGCTAGACCTGCTACGATGGATAAGTTAACCCAAATGCCGTCGTTTTTAGATATTATTCGGTATTATCGTGAAGCTGCCCAACTGTTGGGGCAGGGGAATGATGGCGATACGGTCTCAGCAGAGCATCTTATTGAGGGACGTAAACTTCGCTTTTTATTCCATATTATGGAGATTGACGGTCTCTCAATGATTCATGAAGAGACCTTGCGGGAGATTAATCGCTCTTTGGTGCGATTAATTCGTATGCAGCGGGGCTACAGTGAAATCCATGAAGCGTTTATTAAAGCATTTTCATTTTTAAAGGCTAATGTTGTTATCTATCCCCATACCGCACTCCAGTGTATTGAAGTGTTGGGTGTTGAGGTGTTTCGCCATAATAACAATAGGTTGGTTGAATCATTTTTAGAACAGACAGTGCGCTTTGGTTTTCAGTTTAGCTCAGTTACAGGAGTTGATAACGATTGGCAACCAATCTACAACCCAGCTCATCTTTATAATATCCGCATCTGGTTGAGCTTAATTACCCAAAACCCCCCATGGTCCCCTGTGCTATTTTCGGCTTTGATTATCAACCTAAAACTAACTGGAGCTTTAATAAAAGATACGGATCTGTTTCAAAAAGAGATATCCCACTTGCTAAACAGTGGTATTAAGCCGGTCTATAATCTAGCTAAACAGTTTTGTCGCCAGCTCCCTGTCTATTATAATGAAATTGGAGCTGAAGGTGAGTTGCGTACTGTATCAACAGAGTTGGATGAAATTAGCCGTCGCAAGGACACTTTGATCCATTTTTTACGCAAACAGTGCCATGTGGAGAGCACCAACCGTATTGTGGATCTCTCCTTAAATATTCTTAAATTTTGGCAAACTGGTGAAAAGAAAGTTTTGCAGGGTTTGGTCTCCGATGCAATTTTGGCAGGCATTGTTGCAAAAGGGCCCTATTTTGACCATGTACATGTAATCACAAAAGCCCTTTATAAAGACGAGGATCTCTCCCAAAATCCACTGAATCAGCCGTTATATCAGGTTGAAGAAAAAATAAAGGGTTTTACCCAACAGCCAGCCAGTGAGGGGCGACGGGTTTTGTTGATGATTCGTCTCTGTCATCAATTAGAGCTAAAATATAATCTTGGTTTCAGGGGTATTCGCCAGCCACTACGTCAGGCTGTAGAGGATGGCATTCCCGGCATGGATGCCCTCTTAAAAATCTTGGAGAGCGGTGCGGTGGGTTATGAGCGTCTAGATGGGCTGTTAGATGCCATGGAGATCTTGAAAAAGACCATATTGAGTGACAAGGTCTTCCCGGCACGGGAGGAGATATACCAAAAGCGCCATATTGCGGTGGATATCCCATCGGTCTACGGCTGTTATCAAGAGCGTAAATTTGATGCCCTCTCTTTAAGCTTTCGTTTGGAAAATCTAGCTAATGTTGATCTAGAGGGTTTGGTGGGGCGCATCCCGGAAGATTTCATCACCCGTGCAGCTTTTTTTAAAGTATTTAAATATCTTAAAATATTCTTGCGAGCTTTGGATGTAGATGGGGTCACATCTCGCAAATTAACTCATATGCGTGATGTTTTGGAGCAGTTTTTGGAGTTGAACCATTTCTCCTACCATCAATACCTGGACATTTTCCGCAGCTTTTCCGAAGGGGTGAAGGATATCATCCTCTCATATTACACCACTCACCACCGGGATAAT
The DNA here is from genome assembly GCA_015232795.1 of Magnetococcales bacterium. Classification (GTDB taxonomy): domain Bacteria; phylum Pseudomonadota; class Magnetococcia; order Magnetococcales; family JADFYX01. Next base: position 6,276 of record JADFYX010000058.1, on the reverse strand, counting down.
CTGTCAATTATTGTCCCTATGATTCCCAGAGATGCCTTGCTTACTAAATATGCATCTCTAAAAGATGATAAAGATGATGTTATCTCGGTAGAGAGAATTGGAGAGTCGTTTCTTAGGGATCTTATAGCCGAAACCTTTGGTCTACAGGCGTTTGACCGTTTTATCGGCAGGATTTTACAAATTTTAGCTCGCCAGCAAGAGATGTTATCTCCTCCCCGTCTGGATCAACTCATGACATATGATCCAGCAAGGCTGTTTTGCTCTCTCTATAAGCCTGATCGTCGGGTACGAAATTTAATCCATCTGGGAAATAAGGGTTTTAATCTGGTTGAGTTGGAAGAAAAAGGGCTGCAAGTACCCGCTGGAGTGGTATTGACCACCGAATTTTTCCGCTGTCGTCCTGTAATTCGGGAATATCCCCCGGCATCCAGAGATTTTATGGCTCGTCTGCGCAGTCAGGTAACAAAAATAGAGGAGCAGACTGGGTTGATTTTTGGTTCAGAAGATAATCCTCTGCTATTATCTGTACGTAGTGGAGCATTAATCTCCATGCCGGGTATGATGCAGACCATCCATAATGTGGGTCTTAACGAAAAAATTGTAAACGGGCTGGTGCGTCAGTCTGGTAACGGTTTTTTTGCTTGGGACAACTATCGCCGTTTTATCCAATCCTGGTGTATGACATTTGATATAGACCGGGGAATTTTTACCGATCTTATGCACAGTGCCAAACGGCGTTATGGGGTTAAGAAAAAACACGATTTAAGTGAGTCCCAGATGGCAGAGTTGGCCCGGCAATATAAACAAATTGCCGATGAAAATGATCTTTTTATACCCGATGATCCCTGGCAACAGCTTCTTGGAGCTATTAATCAGGTTGTTGAGTCTTGGGAGTCTAAAAAGGCCAAAGAGTATCGTAGCATTATGGATATATCCGATGCTTGGGGTACTGCCGTAGTATTGCAGCGTATGGTCTATGGAAATATCCATCAACAGGCAGGCTCTGGTGTATTTTTCACCTCTCATCCCCACCGTAAACTAGACCGGGTGTTGCTATGGGGAGATTACACGCCGGGTAACCAGGGTGAAGATATTGTCGGGGGGCTTGTCTCTACCAACCCTATATCTTTGGAACAGTGTGAATATGATGGTCGCAATCCTGAGAATAGTTTGCAGCACTGTTACCCTAAAATTTATAACAAACTATTAGCAGAGGCCCACCATCTGGTGGATGTCTGTAACTGGAACGCCCAAGAAGTTGAGTTTACCTTTGATGGACCTGCCGAGGAAAATCTATTTTTTCTGCAAAGCCGAGATATGATAACCAGTAAAAATCGCCAAGCTATTTTCCACAGCTTTGTTGATTCCCTAAGGTTAAGAGAGTCAAGGTTGATTCAAGGTATCGGTGTAAGTGGGGGGGCGTTGTGTGGTAAGGCGGTTTTTAATTTAAATCAGGTAGAGTTGATGCGCAAACAAGATGCTAAAACTCCTTTAATTCTTATTCGTTATGATACCGTACCCGATGATATAAGAGAGATATCTTTGGCAGACGGACTCTTGACCGCCCGTGGTGGCCAGACTTCCCATGCAGCAATTGTTGCTGCCCGTTTGGAAAAAACCTGTGTAGTAGGTTGCGAAGATCTTGCCATTCATGAGGAGGAGGGTGTGTGTAGGATCAACGGCAATACAATATTGTGTGGAGATAAAATCAGTATAGATGGTAACCTGGGCCTGTTGTTCAAAGGGTGGCATGAAATAGAGACCATCCTGCTGCTGGAGCAAGAATGGGGTACGGACAAATAAATATGGGACAACTGTTTTTTTACTGGACCATTACATTTTATCCAACATGTCCATGATTTTAGGCTCCACACTGTAGACAAACGGCACCATCTTACCTCTAATTTGAAAAAAAATGCTTATCTGGTTTGTTCTACCGCTGAAGACTATATGGTGGTCTTTTATATCCCCGGCATCCAGCCAGACCGAGACATCTTCTGATAAGGGGTTGTGGGCAACTATAAACGGTGTTTCAGGGGGGACGTTAAGGTTTTTGCGAAAACGCGCAACATCCATTTTTGTATAACCAGCAGGATATCCAGGGCGACGTAGGCGGTTCCAAATAAGCTCTTTCACCAAGCCGGGATAACGGTAGGTATTTATTAAAAGTTCTTGAGTTACCTTGGCTTTGGGAGGGGCTGCGTGGCAGACAATAAATTTATCAGATCTAACTACATATGGCAGGTGGAGATATAGCCTATCAAACTCTGCTTTGTATTGTTCACCCCGTAGTTTACGAATTTGTCGCTCCCATAAAATCCCTTGGGGTATACCTGTTTTGCTAACATCTTTTGAAAAACTGTCGTGATTACCACAAAGATAAAAAATTTGTGCCGGAAAACGTATTTTTAATTTAAAGATAAAATCCATCATTAAAATGGAGTCCTCCATATCCTCCATCTCACCATCAATTTCTGAATGGACAGCATCACCTAACAGGATTATATAGATTAATCCCTGCTCCAGAGCATCAAGAAAATGGTTCTCAGTAAGTATTTTGACTAGATTACCTACCTGACTATGAAGATCACCAATTATGAGTGGGGCAAGTCCTTCTGGAGGTAGAACCAACCCTCCTGGCTTGCCCCGGTCATCTAATGGTCGGCTTGGTTCTTTGTCCAGAATATCATTTATTTTACGAATGGTCTCCAATGCCTCTTGTTGGGGAAGCATCTTGATGGGGCCACCATATATTTCTTTAAGCTTTGCCAGTTGGGACATTCTTTGAGAGACAATTTTTTCTTCCTCAAGATTATCACCCAGCGGGGTTAAATATGTCCCTCTATTTTCTGTTAAATCTTTAAAGACTAAAGAATCACCTCCATGAGCAATGGTTAAATGTTTTTTTGCAACATTTTTAGGAAAATGAAAATATGTTTGCTGCAATTCATCTCCATAGCCCAATACTATGGCATCTCCCGGCTCTAAACGAAAAAAACCACTTGGTTGTTTGAAATAATTTTCAGGATCAATGATTATCAGTGTTTTCGTGCCAATATCCAGAGATGGGTCCAGAAGAAATTCTGGACATATCCATAACTCTTTACCCTTTCTTTGCTTGCCTAATATACAACTGAATGCGCCATTACTATAAGGGACGCGAATCTCATCGCCCAAAAGAAATACCTCTTGGTTAAGATCAACATCATCATATGTTTTTGGGCGAATAAATGTTGCTCTAAGTCTTTGAAAAAAACTTAGTGAGGGGGGACTAGCATTGTTAGCCATGGCAAAATCCACTGAAATAGAGATATTTCTCGTTTGACCAACTACGCTAACATGTGTTTATTGATCTAGCAACAATTTTATGTGCTTTAGAAATTAATATGGTTTTAACAATAGAAATGGCTAGATGATCGGCTAAAGATGTTTATCTTTTGTTAATTGTTTTATATTGCTAAAAAGCTTTATAAAATCTTAAATTCAACATGTTAAGGTATGGAAAGGTTTGTTGAGAATATGTGATAATAAGCAGTAACATATTTTGTCAGTAATTCAAATTTTACTAAATAGATCAACATTCCATTTTCTGTTATATTTTCACAGTTTTTTTAAGTCACTAACTATTGTTAGGAAGAAACTGAGCAAGATTTACCTTGTCATCAAAAATACACAGCGCAATACTAACCGGTATCACTACGAATAACTGCTGAATTTAGGATAATAAAGCGCGAGTTCAAACGACTCTCTTCTTGCTCATTTTATCCATTTTCAGATGCCAGTCTCTTTTTGTTGAGTTTTAGTATACAAAATTTTCCCCGCTTTCTTGTCGCTATCCAATAAACAGTCTTTCATACTGCTTATTGTGTGCGACATGTATATGGCTAATACCTTGGAATAATTAGTTGAGACCTTTTTAGGGCGCAATGCCATTGACAACAGTTAATTTGTTATTAATACAAACAATTGTTAATTTAAAAGCTACACTTTTTTTAAATACATGCTACAGCAGATGTTTGCTAGGTTGCAATGACGAGAGACAGGTAGGATCAAACCTGATGAACCGTCAACTGTGGGAAAGGAATACCCCAACCGTGGCGATGACAACTCTCCACAGCAATACGCTGAATAGCACGTTGTGCTGGATAATAGCTTGCTGCCGCAGAACCCTCAAATGTTACCATAATTTTAAGATTTAGGGATGATAATGCCGCCTCATCAAACTCCACCTTGACCAGTGTAACTTGTGGCCCAAATGGCCTGTTTGCCAGGCCAGCCTCCATATCATCACGCAGTGTTTGGGGTATCGTCATTGTACAATCAGCTTGGTGCCGATAATCGATGCCAAACACCACCGCCACGGAAAAACCACTGGAGAGGTTTTTCGGCGATTTACCAAGAAAATCCCCAGTGGTATAACTACGAACGCTATTGCCAGCAATTCGCAAGGCTACCGTCTCTGGACTGATCCACTTCACCTGCCCGTACTGATTGTCTGCTAATATGACATGCTCACCGCTTGTACAGGGAAAAAGCATCTCATCGGCATGTTTACGTCGAGAGTGCAGTCGAGCCATATCCCGCAAAGGCACCCGTATTCTAGGTTCCGACATCGCTGGATTGTACAGTCGGGCAAACATATCCATTGCGGTAATTTCCCATAAAACACCCCGGTATTCCACAACCTCACCCTCCTGTACCGGGCCGATATTCAACAAAAGTTTCAACTCCTCCAAATATTTGGGAGCACTGTTTTTCAAGGAGATTAGAAAAGCAAAGATCAACAAGATAAAAAGCCCCTCTAATACTCGGTCATCTCGGCTATTAATAATCATAAAGAAAACGATCGTGGTCATTATGACTGCAAAAACCCGATAGATGATCACTGCTAGTCTGACAAAAAAAGAGCGTTGTGCGAAAATCTGCCCATTGCTGATGGTTCCTATCATACGTAGGGGTAATACCAGCAAAAAATAAGCAATAATAGCCCCCCCAATCGACAGCAACAAAGTGGTCACTCGACCATCAACAAACTGACGCCAGAGCTGCTCCCAATTCAAAGAGGTATTCTCCTTTTTGCGGGTTATCTCCTGTAACTGTAATTGACCAACTTCCAGAAGATGTTTGTGTTCCTTGGCCTTTTCCTGCCACTGCTTCTGCACCTCAAGGAAAAGTTGTGCTGTCTCCCTCTCTAATTCATTTTTATCTATGTTTTTGATGGTCTTAAGCGTATTTCTCACGATCTGCAACTGTTCTTTGTGGAAGCCGATACTATTCCTCAGATTATGAATCTTCCGCTTCTCACCAGTGAGTTGATATAGTTCGGTTATAATTGGCCTGACGATATCCAAAAGATCCTTCTGCCAATCAAATTTCTTCTCATCTGCACTCTTCAGTTGTGCTAACTTCACTCCACCAGTGATAATCAGATCAAAAGCCTGCATCTGTTCCGTAATACTTGAGTTGAGTTGTGCTAGCTCTTCCTCCAATTTCTCCCGTTCCGGCCCAGAAGGAAAACGTTTAATGGCGGCGGCCTTCTTTTCTCTTTCCAGCTTACGTTGCTTAAGATCTGCCTGAATATCGTTGAGTTTGGCAGTATTTTTCTTAACCTCAACCATCGCCTCATCCTGGGAAGGTGGTAGGGGATCAGTTTGGGTTGTAGCGTGCAGTGGAGAGTTCAACAAGAGCAATGACAATAACATGGTTACCAGAAGTAACCAGTGGTATTTGCTGCAGGTTGTAGATAGTGAAAACTCATAAATTAACATCGGTTTTTCTTCCTCTTAAGTTGAGCAATTCCTGTTCTGTTCCAATGGTAAAAAATTATTGATTCACTCCTGTTAGAGGAAATTCAGCCCTTAACAAAAACCCCACACCCACCATACCTTAACAAGCTGAAGTTTCACCGTTTTTACTAACGCCGCTATATAATGAAATACTAATATGGCTGCGTCATTGAATTTACTTATCACTTCATTAATATATCTTATCCGCGCGAATTTTTGAATGCTAAACAAAGCCACATTCTGCTAATAAATCAATTATTTACAGGTGAATAAGGGTCGCTTTTTGTGTATACTATATTGAACTCTAACTCAATGAAGTTACAGCAAAAAGGACCCCTATTCGATGTTTATTCTACGCTCTATTCTTCTTCCATTACAGGCTAAATTTTCTCACTCCAAACTTGGTCAGGAACGAGCACGAACGTCTAATAAACACATTATTGGACCTTGAGGATATGTCCATAAGGATGGGTGAATCAGTTGCCCGTGA
>JADFYX010000057.1 GCA_015232795.1 Magnetococcales bacterium | reverse complement strand
CGATTTCCCCTGATACACCAGATAAACCAATATCTTACGCCATGCACGCACCGCCAACTGCCGAATCTAGGTTGAAAGTTAGTTTCTTTATTTAGTATTTATCCTGCTAGAACATAGTTCGATTGCCTCCCGCAAAGTATCATCAGCGTCCGTCAAACTTTAACTCATCAGCCAGAATATCCTTTAACAGCTCATTTTTTTCGGAAAAAAAGATATCTATCTATTCCAGTTAAAGATCCAAAGGTGACATACATGACTCCTTGTTTTATCTTTGATAAGTGACCGAATTTTTCAAACCTAATGAATAATATGACAAACTTGGCTTGGTAAACAGGGGGGGCACATATATAACCGGAACTCCAAAAAGTCATGTTAATTGCTGTAAGAATTGTTCAGTATGTAATAAGCTAGATTGCTGGACAATTTGCTATGACTCAGCGTAATGTTTATTGAGGTATTGTTGAATACAAAAATAGGTGGAAAGTTATGAAATTTAATCCTAATACAGTTAGATTATTGTTGGTTATATTTGTTATTTTTGGGCTGCAAGCTTGTGGTGGTGGGCCAGCACCTAAATTAGCTCGACAGGGGCCGGGGTCACAACATAATTTTGAAGTAGAAACATACTTTGACACAGGTTCTAAACATTTAGATGATGGAAACTATAAAGAGGCGCAAAAGTGGTTTAGTAAGGCAAACAGACTGGGATACCCAACTCCTAGAGAATACTCGAGTAAATTAAATAGGTTAAAACAGGCAGAAATTCAAAAAAACAGACAGTTTGCCAAGGAGTCGTTTAGAGAGACTAGAAATACAATAGGAAAACAAACTGAAGTATCCCATGATTTTGTTGATCACTGTATAATAGGTGATTGCGAAAATGGACAAGGGACGTATAAATATGCCAATGGGGACCAGTATATTGGTGGATTTATAAATGGTAATGAGAATGGCTATGGGACATATAAAAATGCAAATGGAATAACCGTAAAATCAGGATTATGGAAAGATGGCGAATTTATAGGAAAAGCCCAGAACGACAAGAAAATAATAGTAAGCCAAGAGTATAAAAAACCATTTGCTAAGGCCTCAAGTGCGACAGATAATATCAACTTCGGTAACTACCATGCCTTAGTCATAGGCATCAATCAATACCAACACCTGCCAAACCTGAAAACTGCTGTAAATGATGCTAGAACTGTTGCAACTCTTTTGCAAAATGAGTTTGGATTTAAAGTAAAACGGTTAGAAAACTCTTCTAGAAAAAGCATCCTTACTGCTTTAAATAACTATCGCAACAAACTGGGCAGTCAAGACAACCTACTGATTTATTATGCAGGGCACGGATTGGTTGACAAAGGAAAAGATAGTGGATACTGGCTACCTTCTGAGGCTGTTCAAGGTAATGATGTGGATTGGATTCCCTTAGACCAGATTACTTCAACACTTCGTGCAATAGAAGCTAAACACATAATGGTGGTCTCTGACTCCTGTTACTCAGGCAAATTGACCAGAGGTTTAAAGGTTGTGCATAAGACTCCAAGTTACTACGAGAAAATGGCTAAGACCAAAGCACGTGTGGTTATGACTTCTGGAGGTTTAGAGCCTGTAGAGGATGGTAGTGGTGAGCATTCTGTCTTTGCAAAGGCTTTTTTGCGTTCTTTAAGTGAGAGTCCCAAGGTGATTGATGGTATGGATCTTTTCAGTCAGATTCGTGAAAGAGTTATGCTTGATGCTGACCAAAAACCAGAATACTCCAATATTAGGAAAACAGGACATGATGGTGGTGATTTTCTGTTTGTCAGGCAGTAAGTCTGTACCCACAATAATATATAACCCTGAACTTTTATATCGACTTACTATGCAACATATTGTAAAAGAGATAAATAATCACAATAATCCATAGTTTATGATAGCTTGCATCATGTAGGGCAATGTTGGGGGTTGTCTTTGCTTAGATATCTTGATATTTTTTGTGACAAAATGTAAAGTCTACAGTTCATAAGGAAAGAAGTGCCCTTCACACCCCAGAGCGGCCCTAGCTTAAAATGATAGGTCACACTTATGATTATGCAGTTCAAGGGGTTTAAAATTGCTCATTTTTGCTTTTATGATAGGGTTTAAAGACTTTTATTAGCAGCTATTTATAAAAAATTAATGAATATTAGTTTATGTTTGTGGTAATATGATGAAGCTAAACATATTTGCATAAACATTTAAGGTATGGAAGGAGAATGGTATGAGTGGCCATAAAAAGGTTGATGAGGAATACAACCAACAGATCCTTAAAAAGATGACACAAGAAGAACTGGTCAATGCAGTTGATAAAGATTTCATAGCCATATGGAACAGCAATGAATCTGGTGATTATGATGCAGCAGATAATGCGGACACTAAAGAGCCAAAATTAAAGTTTCCAACATCTATTAATGCAGACGGTAGCTTCTTGATTGCAGTTACAACGGAGAAGTTCAGTTTTGAATGTAACGGAGAATTGCATAATACTTTTGACGAATTGCCCCAAGGCGAAAGATATATTGTTGACTTTAAAAAGGTGAAATATATAGATAGCTCAGGTATGGGCTTGTTACTGTTGTTGAGAGAACATCATGGTAATTTTGATATACCAATCAAAATCATCAATTGCTGTGATACTGTATTGCAATTATTAAAATTTGCTAATTTTGGACAAATGTTTGAAATATCATGAGCAGCATATATATTAATTGTTACTATAGGCAGTAGTGCTACGATTTCCTAAGAGATGTTTTTCCCTCAAATCTTTGAGAAGATGACCCTAACCACCACCCCGCCCCACGCTTTTAGAAATTATAAGCAAAAACAAAATCTTGAACTCTTTCCAAAGCCAGCAGGGAAATAATTCCCTTGCTCCCCTAGTAGTGTCTATTTTGGGTTGTGAATTACCTATACCTGTAGTTTAAACCAAGATTCGGCAGTTGTCGCCACGCACCTGACGCAAGCTATTGATTCACCTAGCATATCAGGGGAAAGTCTTATCACCAACAAGGTGACCGCGATTTCCCATGATACACTAGACCAACCAATATCTTACGCCATGCACGCACCGCCAACTGCCGAATCTTGGTTAAATTATTCACAATCTCTCAGTTTTGTTCTTGCGCAAATAGTTATCAATAAAGGTTTTTTTAACTTTTTTAAAAATAAAAAAAAAGTATTCTGACCTCTTGAAAAGCAAAAATGACTCCCTATATTTTTTTGCAAGATGGCCGTAAAAAGTATCAACTTAACTTAGAAAACAGACTTATTATGGAGGTTAAAATGTCCACGATATCTAACTATGATCCTTTCCGGAATTTTCGCTCACTTCAAGGTGAAATAAACCGTCTATTTGATCGGGGTTTGGATGATACCACCGGTCAGATGACCTTGTGGCCCATGCGGGTTGATATCAAAGAGGATGAACATCAGATCGTTATTAGCTCTGATGTGCCAGGCATGGAGCAAAAAGAGATCAAAGTCAATATTGACAACAACATGTTGACTATCTCAGGGGAACGAAAATTTGATGATGAGGAGAATAAGGAAAAATACCATCGTGTAGAACGTACCTATGGACGCTTCAGTCGTACTTTCCAGTTGCCAAACTTTACAGACGCTGGGAAGATCCAAGCCTCGTACAAAAATGGTGTCCTAGAGGTGACTTTACCCAAATTGGAAGAGGCAAAACCACGTTCAATTCAGGTGCAGGTCAACTGATAAGTTATATTCAGACCGATTTGGATATACAGTCTGAAATAGCTTAAAACATCGTTGAATTTAGGCCAGCCCAATATCAAATTGGTGGGCTAGCCTAAAAATATTCTGGCACAGGTAGCAAAATTTAATAAAAGCTGGTTAAAACTGTAAAGCAACATTCCGCAAAGCTAGACTCTTTTAATTTTCAACAACTTATTCCAAGGAGTTCAGATAATGAACGATCAGAATGAGACCCAAATCAAAGATTCTACTGAAACACATGAAGCAACTACTCCATCTGAAGCGGAAGAACAGAGTCAAGTGACTCAATCTGTTCAGTCGGCTATAGATCAGGAAACTGAGATTCGTATATCCGAACAGCGTAGGAAAATTATCGAAGAGGCGAAAACCGCTTTGGATGAAACAAAAGTGGCCCTTGCTGCCCTTGATAATCAGGATAAAGAAAAAGCCTTGGAGGCTCTTGCGACCGTGACAGGTAAGCTTGAATTGATTGTTGCTAGAGATCCATCTCTCTCACTTGCTCCTGTTGAAGTTAAAACCATAGTCCATGACATGTTTGCCAGTACCGATACTATCCAACCTAGCATTGACTATTCAATAAAAGCTCTCAAGCGTGGTGAAGTACAAAAAGCCAGAAAGTTATTATCTGGTTTAGCAAGCGAAGTTATTGTGCAAATCTCCTGTATTCCTCTAGCTACGTATCCTCAAGCTATCAAAGTGGTAGCTCCTTTGATCGATAAAGGAAAGTTCAACGCTGCCAAAATGGCCTTGCAGTCAATTCTCGGTACTGTGGTCATTACTGAAAATGAAATCAATCCTTTACCCGTTCTTCGTGCTCGGTCCATGCTGACTGAGGCAAAAATACTCTCTGAAAACAGTGAGCGTAGTGAGGAAGATAGCCTACGACTTTCACAGCTTCTTGATGGAGCCAAGAAAAGTATGGAGTTGGCTGAATTGTTAGGATATGGCCACAAGAAAACCGATTATAAAGATCTATTTACTCAACTAAAGGAGATAGAAGAAAAAGTTTCTGATGGAAAAGGTGGCTTGAACTTTTTTGATAAAATCACAGCCACTTTTGTAGGCCTATTTGACAAAAAAAATTCACCTGATGAAAAACAAGTTTCGGAAGAAGGAGCAACAAAATCATGAGTCACTTGTATGTTATTGTATCAACTGAATCCCCATAAGCCTTTTATGTTCTATAAATATTTGTAAAACAACAAAAATATAAGATATGCAAAAAAATAGAAAAAAATATCCAGACCTCTTGAAAAGCACAAATCACTCCCTATCTATATTCACAAGAAGGTCGTAAATATAGCAACTAAACTTTGTAAACAGCACTTTTTATGGAGGTTAAAATGTCCACATACGTTACTTACGATCCGTTTAGAAATGTTCGTTCTCTTCAGGGAGAAATCAACCGTCTTTTTGATAAGGATATGGATGACTCCTCCGGTCAGTTGACCCAATGGCCCATGCGGGTTGACATTCGGGAAGATGAAAATCAGATCGTCGTCAAGGCAGATCTTCCCGGTATGGAACAGAAGGATATTCAGGTCAACGTCGACAACGGTATGCTGACCATATCTGGAGAGCGCAAATTCGATGATGAGGAGAATAAAGAGAATTATCATCGGGTAGAACGGGCTTATGGACGGTTCAGTCGTTCATTTCAGCTACCCAATACCACTGATATGGGAAAGATTGGCGCGGCCTATAAAAACGGGGTACTAGAAGTCACTTTACCCAAACTGGAAGAGGCTAAACCTCGCTCAATACAAGTTGATGTTAAATAAAATAACTTTGGATCTATTGGTGAGAGTGAGGTAACTCAATTTATGGCAAAAGAACCTTTGTAGAGTTTTGTCCGGTCCCAGAAATCAATGGGGACCGGCCTATTTGTTCAACTTTTTTAAAAAAGTAACCCTATCGGCTCTGATATGTATAACAAATCCGATTAATCACAACTTGAGGCTCTTTATTGATGACCATCCGGGAGAGTAGTCGGGGTCGTTGTTAAACCTAGATTTGGCAGTTGTCGCAACACAACTGACGCAAGCTATTAATTCACTTGGCATATCAGGGGAAAAGTCTTACACCTGCAAGGTAACTCGCGATTTACCCTGATACACCAGATAAACCAATATCTTACGCCATGCACGCATCGCCAACTGCCGAATCTAGGTTCAAGGGTTAGAAAATGAAAAAACAGTATTGGTAAGAGTCCAACGAAAAGGTGATGCGCTGTTTATAGCTTTGGATCTTAGCAACAAATAGCTTGTTTTGTTTGTTGTTTGATTGGATAAAGGAGAATAGACAATGAGCATTTCAACATGGATGCGACAAAAATGGCAAAAAGTTTCAAATCAACGAACTTGGCTTGGCGGCCTCATCTTTATCTTGCTGCTGGCAGTTGGTGTTCAGGGATATTTTATCTATGAACTATCTTATGAAATGAAAAACTTCAAGTCGGCCGACTCCTCATCCCAATCAGAATTCCAAGAAAAGTTGGTTTCAGTTAACGATTGAAAATATTTACGGATATCGTAATGATGGTAAATAGTCACAACGACTTCAATGGCAACAAGACCCTCTACACTGCTCTAATAGATCGTAAAGAGGAGCTGTTGGAGACTTGGATGCATAATATTCTCTCCCTGTCTGACAGCCAGACATTGTCTCTTATGAGCAAGGAGCAGGTCAAAAGTCAGGCAGAGGAGTTTCTTGACGCTCTTCTTCATGGGTTTTGCTCAGGTAATTATGTTGATATCCAGGGATCAGAGTATCGTCGCTGTATACAAAAATTGCAGGAGATCAGCTCTTTTCGAGCAAAACAGGGATTCACGCCGACAGAAACGGCACTATTTGTTTTCTCCATCAAGGATGCCACGCTTTCCATTCTGCAAGAGGCCTTCGACTCGGATCGTCTTCGCTTAGCTAGTGAAATAATAAAACTTAACACAATCATAGATAAGCTGGGATTGCTCACCTTTGAGATCTATTCTCAAACTAGAGAAAAGGTAATTGCTGAACAAAACCGTACCTTGGTTGAATTGGCCGAGTCCGCCAACCGCGCAAAAAGCCTGTTTCTTGCCTCCATGAGTCATGAAATTCGTACACCTATACATGCCATCACCGGAATGGGGGAGTTGCTGTCGGAAATTACATTGTCCAATGAGGGAAAAGAGTATGTCCAGATCATCAATCATGCTGGAGAGGCTCTTCTGGCTTTGGTGAATGATATTTTGGACTATTCCAAAATCGAAGCAGGTCAATTTGAACTGGAAGAGAGTCCGGTGGATCTTCGCAATCTGATTGGCAATACGCTGAGTATTCTGTTCCACAAAGCCCAAGACAAAGGTCTGTTACTGACTCACAATGTTGATGAAAACGTTCCTGAGACCATCATCGCTGATGCGGATCGTTTACGACAAATATTGCTTAACCTGATTGGCAATGCGATCAAGTTTACCTCAACAGGAGAGATCAGCATACAAACAACAGTTCTGGATGAAAAAATCCAGATATCCGTATCTGATAGCGGTATCGGTATCCCGAAAGATAAACAGGAAATTATTTTTGAGCCATTTGCTCAAAGTGACTCATCAACTAGACATCAATATGGTGGAACAGGCTTGGGGTTAACCATTTGTAGTCAGTTGATTCAACTTATGGATGGTTCTATACGGGTTGAGAGCCAAGTTGGAAAAGGGAGCAGGTTTTATTTTGAGTGGCCGATTAAAATCTCTCAGAAAAAAATGATTACCCCTAAGGACAAACAGCACCAAAAGCAATATATACCATCTAAAACTTCCTCCCTGAGCAAAACAGCAAAAAAAATTCTTCTTGCTGAAGATACGCCGGAGAACAGGTTGCTCCTAACCATGTTTCTAAAACATACGAACTGGCAGATTGATGAAGCTACAAATGGGGCAGAAGCCTATCAAAAATTTACGACAAACCCTTATGATCTGGTGTTGATGGATGTGGAGATGCCAATATTAAACGGCTACGCAGCTACTCAATCAATCCGGCAGTGGGAAAAAGACCATAACCTAAAAAGAACTCCTATTATTGCCTTAACTGCCCACGCCATGCGGGAATATAGAGAACGCAGTTTGGAGGCAGGGTGCGACAGACATTTGGTCAAGCCCATTCGCAAAAAACAGTTGCTAAATGTAGTTGAAGAGGCTCTTGGGTGATAATTGGTTTTGATCAATAGACAATATTATATTCTGAACGAACTAAAAAAAGTCTATTGATCTGTTAATAGTGTTTTTTGAATTTTGTATTTAGATTCAATTGAGATCCTGAAAATACTGTTTGTAAAAAATATTCTTTCACTCCCTCCCAAAAAAAATCTTTTACCTCTTGAAATCCTTTTTCCCCGTCCCTATCTCTTTTGCACTGAAAGATTGCAATCGGTTTCAAGATAGAAGCTCGATGAGTTTTTCACCAAACCAACATCATTATTTTAAATGGTAAAAAATTGTCTCCGGTGGAAATCCGGTTTTGGACAAATCAACAAAGAGAACAGGAGAAGAAAAATGGGAAAAGTAATCGGAATTGACTTGGGAACAACCAACTCCTGCGTAGCCGTTATAGAAGGTGGCGATCCCAAAGTTATTGAGAACAGTGAAGGGGTTAGAACCACCCCATCTATTATTGCTTTCACAAAAAGTGGCGAGCGACTTGTGGGGCAAGCGGCTAAAAGGCAAGCGGTAACCAATCCAGATAATACATTGTTTGCGATCAAGCGGTTGATTGGGCGGCGTTTTGATGACCCCATGACCAAAAAAGATCTTGATCTAGTCCCCTATAAAATCGTAAAAGCTGACAACGGTGATGCCTGGGTTGAAGCGGATGGACGTAAAATCAGCCCCTCCGAGGTCTCCGCAATGACATTGCAAAAGATGAAAGAGACGGCGGAAGCCTACCTGGGAGAAAAGGTGACCGATGCAGTCATTACCGTTCCCGCCTACTTTAATGATGCGCAACGTCAGGCAACCAAAGATGCCGGAAAAATTGCTGGTCTCAATGTTCTGCGGATTATCAACGAGCCAACAGCGGCCTCTCTGGCCTATGGTTTGGATAAGAAAGGTGGACGGACCATTGCCGTCTATGATCTGGGTGGAGGAACCTTTGATGTCTCTATCTTGGAGATTGGTGACGGTGTGTTTGAGGTGAAAGCCACCAACGGTGATACCTTCTTGGGTGGTGAAGACTTTGATGTGGCGATTATTGATTATCTTGTCGACTCGTTCAAGAAGGAGAGTGGCATTGATCTGCGCAAGGATAGCATGGCTTTGCAACGGTTGAAGGAGGCAGCAGAGAAAGCCAAGATTGAGCTTTCCAATACCACTCAGACCGATATCAACCTGCCTTTCATCACAGCAGATGCAAGTGGTCCAAAACATCTTAACATCAACCTCTCCCGTGCCAAGTTGGAAAGTTTGGTGGAAGAGTTGGTACGCCGTACCCTGGAACCCTGTCGCACAGCCTTGAAGGATGCTGGTATTTCTACTTCCAATATTGACGAAGTGGTTTTGGTCGGTGGTATGACTCGTATGCCCAAGGTTCAAGAGATTGTTGCGGAATTCTTCGGCAAAGAGCCACACAAAGGTGTTAACCCCGATGAAGTGGTAGCCATTGGTGCAGCCATCCAGGGTGGTGTCCTCAAAGGGGAGGTCAAAGATGTTCTGCTTCTTGATGTTACTCCGCTCTCTTTGGGAATCGAAACCATGGGGCAGGTGTTTACTAAATTGATTGACAAAAACACCACCATTCCCACCAAGAAGTCACAGGTATTCTCAACCGCAGAGGATAACCAGCCTGCGGTAACTGTAAGGGTAGCACAAGGTGAACGGGAGTTGTTTGCCAACAATAAACTGTTGGGCCAGTTCAACCTGGAAGGAATAGCTCCAGCCCCCCGTGGTCTGCCCCAGATTGAGGTTACTTTTGATATTGATGCCAACGGAATGGTACAGGTATCCGCCAAGGATTTAGGTACTGGTAAGGAGCAGTCCATTCGTATAGAAGCTTCCGGTGGTCTGAATGAGGCAGAGATTAACCAGATGGTTCAGGATGCTCAAGAACATGCTGACGAGGATGCCAAAAAGAGAAGGCTGATCGATGCCAAAAACCAGGCAGACTCTATGGTATATACCACCGAAAAGACGCTCAAGGAGCATGCCGACAAAGTAGACGCAGGGGTTAAACAGAGCATTGAAGCAGCAATCAGCGATCTTAAGAGTGTAATGAATGGCAATGCTGCCGATGCCATTGAAGCAAAGGTAGAGGCATTGACCCAAGCATCCATGAAGCTGGGAGAGGCGATCTATAAGGATTCAGCACAGGCCCAAGGTACAGCGGGTAGTTCCTGTGGTTCGAGCAGCAGTTGCAATGCATCAAGTAGCAATGACGATACTGTGGAAGGGGAATATGAGGAGGTCAATTCCGACTCCAACTCCAAAGCAGCTTGATTACATAACAGAGCCGATCTTCTCTCTCTAACTGGAGAAAAGATCGGCTTATTTCACAAAACAGAACCCCGTTCACAGTTTAACATTTTTCCAAAACCCGGATAGTTGCTTCATCTATCCGGGTTTTGCTTTTAGTGATGCAAACCGGATCGTGGGTTAAAAGGCATCTCTCTTTGCATCTGTCTGTAGTATTCACGATTTGCTTCATTTTTTGCTTGGGGCAACACTATATTAAGAACTACATATTGATTTCCTGGAGGGGTTCCAGGTAAACCCCGTCCTTTCAAAACTAATTTTTTGCCAGTCTGGCTCCCTTCTGGAATAGTCAACTTGACCTGACCTCCTAGAGTCGGAACAGTGATAGTAGCTCCCAGTGCCGCTTCCCAAGGAGCTAGGGGAAGATCAAGGTAGAGGTCTCTTTCTTCTATACGAAAGTGACGATGAGGCTTGATTTTTACTTTAAGAAACAGTTCCCCAATTCCGCTGCTACCATTGCCGGGTTTCGCACCTAAACGAATTTTTTGGCCTTCCTTCACCCCAGCAGGAATGTTTACCTTTATACTCTTGTTTCCATTGGAACTTTGCAGATCAAAATGCCGTTTACAGCCATGAAAAGCCTCTTCCAAAGTGATCTCAACTGTGTGGGTAGGGGTAGGTGCTTGATTAAAAGAGTTGGGAAAACCGGATGGCCCCGGTCTGCCATTTCTTGAAAAATTACTAAACCATGATCCTCCCTGACTGCCTCCTGCTTCATTTCCAAACAGGTTGTTAAATATTTCATCTATATCAAATGGCATATCTGTTTGGCTGAAATGAGAATGGGAGTTGCCACCATTTCCGGGTTGTCCGGAGAAAGAGCCGCCATTTTTCCAGTATCCATACAGTTTATCATATTCAGAACGTTTTTTAGCGTCCCCTAAGACGTCATAAGCCTCAGAGATTTCTTTAAAACGCGCCTCACTGCCTGGGCTTTTGTTCACATCAGGATGATGTTGTTGAGCCAATTTTCTGAACTTCTTTTTGATTTCATCCTGAGTAGCCGATTGCTCAAGGCCAATCACCTTATAAAAATCTTTAAAATCACCACCCATGACCATCTCCCAATTTTAATGGAGTCAGTTGTTAAAATAATTGATACAGCGTGGTGGTGCTACCACATCTACCCACGAGATAGTCATTAAAAGTAAAAACTGCAATAGGTCAAGAGAAATTTTTCTTTTCTTATCTTGAAATTCAACCTAGATTCGGCAGTTGGCGGTGCGTGCATGGCGTAAGATATTGGTTTATCTGGTGTATCAGGGGAAATCGCGGT
>JADFYX010000056.1 GCA_015232795.1 Magnetococcales bacterium | reverse complement strand
TCTACAACCAACACCCATTATCAAGAGCTGTTGGAGGAGATAAAACATAACGAAAAACCAGACCATTTGCCTCTTTCTGTATTAGTGCGTAAGCTACACGAACTTATATTACACCCAAAAATTTAGAATTTATGTAACATCTTAATAAAGGATACATTCAAAATATGAGTATCGAGAAAAGCACAAACACCGTCTGGCATGATGTTACTGTCACTCGTAAAGATCGGGAGAAGCTCCATAATCACAGGAGCTTTCTACTATGGTTTACAGGACTCTCTGGTTCAGGAAAATCGACTCTTGTATATGGTGTGGAAGGGGAACTTCACAGAAGAGGGCTGCACACGTACTCCCTTGATGGTGACAATGTTCGTCACGGTCTATGTGGAGATTTAGGTTTTTCTGACAAAGACCGTATTGAGAATATTCGCCGTATTGGTGAGGTTGCCAACCTTATGGTTGATGCAGGCATTATTACTCTTGCAGCCTTTATATCCCCTTTTGCCAGTGATCGTCAAAAGGTACGTAATTTAATGCCACCTGGAGATTTTATTGAAATTTTTTGCAACAGCTCTCTGGA
Source organism: Magnetococcales bacterium (assembly GCA_015232795.1). GTDB lineage: Bacteria > Pseudomonadota > Magnetococcia > Magnetococcales > JADFYX01. The sequence continues at coordinate 11,050 of JADFYX010000056.1, read as the reverse complement.
AAAATGTGAAGAACGTGATGTAAAGGGGCTCTATAAAAAAGCCCGTTTAGGAGAGATCCGTGAATTTACCGGTATCTCATCACCCTATGAAATACCAAAAAATCCTGAATTGGTTATCGAAACAGGAATAGAAACTCCCCAGGATTGTGTCACCCAGATTGTTACCATGATTGAAACTCGTCTGGCTTTAAGAGAGTGGGAGCGTAACAAATAATAGTGCCGTGGAGATAACACTCATTATATTGTTGGCCCTTGGTATCTTTTGGCATTCAACTATGCAAGCAAGGGAGAGAGGAGTTGCCATTGCCAAACAGGTTTGTAGCGAAATTGGGACAAAGTTATTAGACGACACTATTTTTCTCTCCCATACTAGCATTAAAAAAAATATTAGAGATCAATACCAAATAAGAAGAATTTACACATTTCGTTATCTTGATGTTGAGAGTAACATTCATGAGGGTACTCTAATTTTACTTGGAGTTGAGCAAGAGTCTCTGCTTCTTGATACTTAACCGTGATGTTGTGGAAAAAAATATAAAAAAAAAGAAAAAAGAGAAATAACGACTACAAACAAGAGAAGTTTATGATAGTGTAGGACTGTTTATTCACACATAAGATTTAACCTGGATGCAGTAGTTGTCGCCATGCACGCATTGCCAACTGCCTAATCTAGGTTAAAACGTTAAACAGTGTAATAGTTAAACTCTTAATGCCTGAGATCAAGGATTTGCTACCTCATGGACATACCAAATCAAAAACCAAGGTCAATTTTCAAAGGTTTGATAACCTTATACCTTATCTTTTTGGCAATCTTTTTTGCCCTCGCACCTTTTCTAACTCTTACGCTCTATGCCGAGACCGACCTTAGCCTGAGCTTACTGCCACAACTTATTGGTTTTTGTCTCCAAGGAGCTTTTTTGGTGGTGGTTTTTTCGATCTACGAAAGACGCTCTACTATAACCAGTAAAAGCAGCAATAAATTTGCATTACGAACCGTTCTCTCTAACTTTGTCAATCCCTGTATGGGAAACAACCAGATAGACACCGGGTGGTTACCATCACCCAATATGTTTGTAGAAGCTATTGATAAACTACGAAAAAATGATCTTGATGAACAAACAATATCAGCCTTAAAAAATACTGCCCAAGAACAGATAAACTCCATGGAAGCTCTCACAGTTCTTGTTGCCCAAATTGACCATACACATATAGAAGTATGGAGTGCAATTTTACGTAATTGCCGGATTATTCGCGAATCCAGCAATCAAAAATCTGTAACTGCTGCTGCCATTGGTTTGTTAGAAGATATTCAACACTTTGATAGTCTTGAGATATATTAGGGCCGCGTAAAAAAATAATTTAACCTAGATTCGGCAGTTGGCGGTGCGTGCATGGCGTAAGATATTGGTTTATCTGGTGTATCAGGGGAAATCGCGGTCACCTTGTTGGTGATAAGACTTTCCTCTGATATGCCAGGTGAATCAATAGCTTGCGTCAGGTGCGTTGCGACAACTGCCGAATCTAGATTTAACCAGATTGCGCCGGATTTTGGTTCGTCAACAGTCTTGAAAAAAGCGCGCATACTCATTGTATGTAAATCTTTTTTCAAGACTGTTGACGGGCCTTTATAGGGATTTAGTCGTTCTGTGCTATCTGTTTTTTTGAAAGAGTTGTGGGAAATATAATTTCAAACACAACCCCTTCTCCCAGAGTGCTTTTACATTCTATTTTTCCGTCTAGGGCTTGAGTAACCAGATTATACACAATATGCATCCCTAAACCACTACCCCCTCTATCTCTGGCAGTGGTAAAAAATGGTTCAAACACTTTTTTTACCCCTTCTTGATTCATACCACACCCATCATCTCGATAGCTTAAGAGAACCATCTCTCCTTGCTGGGAAATATCAATATTGATATTGCCCTCCAGTTTCTCTTTGAAAGCATGGGTCAATGAGTTAACAATTAAGTTGCTAATAATTTGAGAAATGGCTCCAGGATAACTATTTACCGGAATATCTTCATTACAATCAAGTTTAATTGAGTGTTTTGTACGTTTCCATTTTGGACGCAGATTAACAAGAACCTCCTCTACATAATTTTTCATATCGAAAATTCGTTGATCATTCCGCCCTTGATCTACTGCAACCAGTTTAAAGCTCCGGATGAGATCACTAGCACGAGACAAATTTTTTTCAATAAGCATTGTGGATTCAGTAGCCATTTCCAAATAGGCTTGGAGATCCGAACGGGTTAATTTTTGGTTCTCAAAGGCGGCTTTAACTTTTTTGGTCTGGCCATTCAGATAGCTTGATGAGGTAAAGCCCGTACCAAGAGGAGTGTTAATTTCATGTGCAACCCCGGCTACCAGATCCCCCAGAGCAGCCATCATCTCAGATTTAGCCAACTGTACCTGAGAAAGTTTCTCCCGTTCCCTTGCTTGGAGAATTGCCTCCGACAAAAGTTTAAACTGATTTTGCACCCTCTCAATAGGACCACCTGGAGCAGCGGTTGGGGCATCAATTCCCAGTTTATTCTTGGAAAAAGAGACCATTTTAAGAATAAACTTATCTAAATTGTTAATAAACCAGAAAAATACCAAAATAAATGTGGCAATAAATGTAGTGCTTATAAACACCACCTGCGTCATGGATTTATTATCCACCTGATCCAACAGATTTTGGAGATCATGACGGGGAATAAGCAGAACCATTTTTAAAATAACATCGGAGTTACCATAATCAAAAAAGGCCTCAGAGCCTACTAGATAGTCATCTTCCAATGTCTTAACCAAGCTTCCTACAGGGATAAGCTCCAGATCACTGCTAACAATTACTTTTTGGGTTTCGTTATCCAGCAGGGCAAACAGGTCTGTTGTTTCCAACAATCCCTGAGAAGCATGTATAAATTCATCATTTACCTCTGTTGCCAACAGCAATCTACTCCAGGCAGGATTATCACCTTTTTCCAATGATTGGCTGGTAATTAAAAAAAGCGAATTTTGTAGTTTTATAAACCAACTCTCCGTGGGCAACATGAGGGTGTTTTGTTGTTTAATACGCTGGAGTAATTCATGGGGCAACTCTCGCCCTCTTCTACTGTAGCTCTCTCTAACCACCCCTACAGAATCAAGTAGGAGAAAATGATGTGACTTAATAAAAGTACGCTGCACAGAACGATCTGGAAACCATGTAGGAGTCTCTTCATGGATAAAAGTCTCTTGCCCATCCATTAAGGGCTGGTTATTTTCAAGATATGTGAGAAATCTTTTTTGGATGACGAAAAGTTCTGCTGAATAGTGGTGTAGCTTGACATAATTGTCCAGACGAATACGACTGGTGCGAGCGCGAACATTCATATCATCAAGAAACTGTTTTTCCAGGGCTTCATGATCCCCTTTTACATAGACGACACCCCAAAAAATAGTCAGCCCACTACCTAATAGCAGGGTTATGAGAAAAATCCTCCAGATAAAGGGGAGATTTATAAACACAATATAAAGTCTGTTATCTTCTGTTTTGGTTTGAGCCGATCAACTCATCACCACGAAACTGCCATCCTGCCTTACGCAGTTTATCAGGAGAGGCAATTAAATATTTTTCATCCAGCATCTCAACCTGACTAAATATAAACTCCTTTAAATCTTTAGCGAGGGGATTCTCCACACTGTCACCTTCCCATATAGTAATGGAAAATGTTTTATAAAATGGATACTTCCCTGCTACCAACGCCTTTAAATCTGTGGGTGAAATACCGTTAATTTTCAGAGATTTCACAACCACATTTTTTTTAGGATCATTGGTGGCTAACCAAGCAGAAACATGACCGATAGCACGAATATTTCTTGCTGCTGCAGATAACATATCAGGAATAGTCCCAACCTCCTTAAGAGTTACACTAAACTGGTCTTCATTATCTAAAATCAATCGCCAGTGGCCAGGCCTTGGTTTACAGTGGAGCCTGGCAACTTGTTGGATAGGTTTGTTTTGGCCAGGGCTGCCATCTGGTTGTTTTAACTGTGACCAACGGGTAATTGAACCAGAAAAAATTTCTCTTGTCTCTTCTACACTTACATCTGATACAGGGTTGTCGGGATGAATAACGACAGCGATTGGAGTAATCCCTAGGGTGTAATAGCGCAGACCAGGTAAGCGATCAGAACTTCTTGGAGGACAGCAGAATCCCCCAATATCAGCCTGTTTTTTCAGCAAAGTACCTGCTGAGTTACCACAGGTGCCATCACTCAAAGATATTTTTAACCCCTTTTTGTTAGCATATTGTCGAATTACAGGGGCCAACACACGATACATCTGCTGGTCCAGCATAACTCTTAAATCTGACTCACCTCTATCAATAGATTGTTTAATCCAGGAGTCCGGCATTGGAACTGTTATTTCTGGGTTGGAAAAAGCTGGCCCGATCTTTAAAGAGTCGGCAAAAGCAGATTCAGGGCCACAAAAAAACCAAGAAAAGCCAATAGAACAAAAGCAAAACGCATTTCCTCCTCCCTCTTATCTAGCAATCTACCATTAACCAAAAAAAAGCTTAACTTCTCCCCCAAAATGTCTAGTAAACCAAACTCTAACATTTTATAAAGAGATTAAAAAGATAATTGACATATTAGCCTCTATCAAAAAAATTTACTTTCCTTGACTTAAGACAAGTTCTCTCTTTTATGTGTTGGGGTATACTTTGCAGATAATTCAAGGTAGATTGTACTGGAAATAAAATTGGGTGGTTCTTGAATATATAGTGAACAAAACTCACGGACCTATTTAAGGTCATATTGGCTACGGTGGAAAAAGATGAATATTGAAAAAACAGACCAAAAAATTTGGCTATTTATTATAGCTCCAATCCTTATTATCGTGGCTTTGGTTATAGGTATAAAAGAGAGCTTCCTAGCTTTGATTCTGGCATTACCATTTATGCTGTTAATGAAAAATCAGTTCTTGGAAAACAAAGTAGCCTGGAAAGATGAGTATAGCGTCGGTATTGAAATTATTGACAACGACCATAAAAAATTGTTGGACTTGATTGTTCAGCTTTTCAAAGTTTTGAATAAAGTAAAAAAAGATGAGAGAGCAATTGAGATTCTTGATGAGTTAATTGAGTATACAGTGTCTCATTTTAACCGGGAAGAAGAGTTAATGAAGAAGCATGAATTCCCGGGTTTTGAAAAACATCTCAGCGAACATGACAACATGCGGCAAAAAATCAAAGCGTTTAGAGAAAATATCACCACCAACACCAACAAAGTCTCATCAGACGCTCTCCAGTTTCTCCAGGATTGGCTGGTTAGCCACATTACCGTGACAGACCAAGAGTATGCTAAGTTTTTTGAGCAAAAGGGTGTTAAGATAAATTGATCCTGATTTTAAGTTGAAGGAATGCATAACAAAAAAGGGACCACTTTTTATAAGTGGTCCCTTTTTTACATTTACACCATAAAGAACAATCTATCTAGTAGCGATAGTGTTCCTGTTTGTATGGTCCTTCAACTGGTACGTTTATGTATTTTGCCTGTTTCTCAGTCAACTTGGTGAGTTTGGCTCCCAGTTTTCCTAGATGCAGGCTTGCTACTTTTTCATCAAGAATTTTTGGTAGAAAATATACGCCAACTTTATATTTACCGGGGTTACACCACAACTCTATTTGGGCCATTACCTGATTGGTAAAAGAGTTGGACATAACAAAACTAGGATGCCCTGTGGCACAACCAAGATTAACCAAACGGCCTTCAGCTAAAATTATCAAGCGTTTGCCATCGGGGAAAATTACATGATCTACCTGAGGTTTGATATTCTCCCATTCAAGGTTGCGAATACCGGCAATATCAATTTCAGAATCAAAATGGCCAATATTACAAACGATGGATTGATCTTTCATTTTTTCCATATGGGCGCGGGTTATAACATCTACGTTACCAGTTGTGGTTACAAAGATATCACCCATAGGAGCAGCCTCTTCCATGGTTATAACCCTATACCCTTCCATGGTGGCTTGCAGTGCGCAAATAGGGTCAATTTCTGTAACACAAACAATAGCACCCAAACCCCTGAAAGATTGTGCACACCCTTTACCTACATCCCCATAACCGCAGACCACGGCAACCTTGCCAGCAATCATAACATCAGTGGCACGTTTGATACCGTCTACTAAAGATTCACGACAGCCATAGAGGTTGTCAAATTTGGACTTGGTAACAGAATCATTCACATTAAATGCAGGAACCTGCAATGTACCGGCTGCCATCATTTCGCTCAAGCGCAGAACACCTGTTGTGGTCTCCTCAGATATACCCCGAACCTCTTTCATTATGTCGGCATACTCTGGGCGATGCATCATGAGGGTTAGATCACCACCATCATCCAAAATCATATTTGGTGTCCAGCCGTTTGGACCTTTTATGGTCTGCTCAATACACCATTCAGCCTCCTCTTCCGTCTCACCTTTCCAGGCAAATACCGGAATATCAGCAGCAGCAATTGCAGCAGCTGCCTGATCTTGGGTGGAGAAGATGTTACAGGAGGACCAGCGAATTTCTGCCCCAAGTGCTACCAATGTCTCAATTAAAACTGCTGTTTGAATGGTCATATGCAAACAGCCAGCAATTCTGGCACCTGCTAGAGGTTTTGTATCCCCATACTCTTTGCGCAGTGCCATTAAACCGGGCATCTCTGTCTCGGCAATCTGAATTTCCTTACGTCCCCATGCTGCCAAATTTATGTCTGCAACTTTATAATCCCCAACTTCGCAACTCATTTTATTTTTCCTTTTATTAGACTAAATAGTAGATTTTTTTACAGCCCAGCAGCACTCTTAAGAGCTTCGGCCCTGTCAGTTTTCTCCCAGGTAAATTCTGGAATCTCACGGCCAAAATGACCATAAGCAGCAGATTTCAAGTAGATAGGTCTGAGAAGATCTAATGTTTCAATAATAGCTTTAGGACGGAGATCAAAATGTTCTGAGACCAACTCTTCAATTTTGCTATTATCAATTTTACCTGTTCCAAAGGTATCCACCATCATTGAGACTGGTTCGGCAATACCTATTGCATAAGCTATCTGTACTTCACAACGGGAGGCCAAACCAGCAGCAACAATATTTTTTGCCACATAACGCCCCATATAGGCAGAAGAACGATCCACCTTTGAGGGGTCTTTACCGGAGAACGCTCCACCACCGTGATGTCCTGTGCCACCATATGTATCGACAATAATTTTACGCCCGGTAAGACCACAATCACCTACCGGACCACCAATAACAAACCGTCCTGTGGGATTAACGTGAAACTTGATCTGCTTTTGCATAAGATTTTGTGGAAGAATCGGGCGGATAATCTCTTCGATTACAGCGTCCCGGAGATCCCCATGGGAGATGTCAGGATCGTGCTGGGTAGATAGAACCACCGCATCAATAGCAACAGCAACATCATTTTCATAGCGGATTGTTACCTGCGATTTAGCATCAGGACGTAACCAAGGCAACTTGCCAGACTTACGTACTTTTGCCTGTTGCTCTACCAAACGGTGGGCATAATGGATGGGAGCAGGCATTAAAGTTTCAGTTTCGCTACAGGCATAACCAAACATTAAACCTTGATCACCAGCACCCTGATTAAAATCCAACCCCTCACCTTCGTTTACTCCTTGGGCAATATCTGTAGATTGGCGATCCATAGAGACCAAAACCGCACAGGATTCATAATCGAAACCCATTGTGGAAGAGTTATATCCAATCCCTTTGATTACATCACGAACCACCTGAGGATAATCAATGATAGCCTTTGTAGTAATTTCACCTGCTATAACTGCCATTCCGGTAGTTATCATTGTTTCACAAGCAACACGACTGGCTGGATCTTGCTCTAAGAGTGCGTCCAAAACCCCATCAGAAATTTGATCTGCTACTTTATCTGGATGACCTTCGGAGACCGACTCTGAAGTAAAAAGATAGTTCTGCGACATAAGTACTTACTCCAAGTTATGGATCTAACAAAAAAGAACTAAAAAAAACCTTGCCATACTAAACTATAAACAGACAAATAGCTATCATTAATGAAAAATATGCTCTTCACCACAGCTAGAACGCAACATCTCTTCCAATAAACTCATCACCTGGGTGGTTGACTGACAATCTAACACACCACTAGCCATGCTCTCTTGTTGAGTAAAATCCATGGCACGAGTTATACGCCTAATTAGGGGCAGACACCCAGGTGTCATGGACAATTCATCAATACCCATACCCATAAACAGTGCTGCAAAACGGGGATCACCAGCCATTTCACCACAGACTGAGACAGGAACACCACTTGCTTTGCCGCCTGCCAATGCCATAGAGATCAGTCGTAAAACTGCCGGATGACCAGATTCATAGAGGTAGGCTACAGATTCATCCTGACGATCAACTGCCAGAGTAAATTGAATCAAATCGTTGGTGCCAACACTTAAAAAATCAACTTTAGCCCCTAACTCCTTAGCACAGAGTGCTGCGGCAGGAACCTCTACCATCACCCCTACAGGCACATCTGGGTTAAATTCCAAGCCGTCACGGGTAAGTCCTGTTTTAGCTTCAGCCAAAAGTTGCAACACCTCTTCTAGCTCTGCTACCCCAGATATCATAGGCAATAAAATACGGACATCCCCCTCACTACCAATCCTTAACAACGCCCGCAATTGAGATAAAAATACACTCCGTTCTTTACGCAAACAAAAGCGTATCCCCTGCATACCCATTGCTGGATTAACCCCAGCATATTCACCACTGTTAAAAAACAGTTTGGTCTGTTTTTCTCCACCAACATCCATGGTACGAATGGTAATAGGTAGATCCTTCATAGAGGTGACAACCTGTTTAAAGGTTCTCACCAACTCCTCTTCATCAGGCAGGACACTGCGGTTCATATAGAGATGTTCAGTACGATATAGACCAATGCCATCAGCACCTAAACGTTTGGCTTTAAAAGCATCGCTATATAACTCTATATTGGCCTTGAGCAATATTTTATGTCCATCTGTAGTTATTGCTGGCTGAATTGTGGAGTCCAGCAACCGTTGCTGAAAAAAACTATAGCGTTGTTGTTTATCTTTTAATTGGGCAAGGGTTTGGGGTTCTGGATTAACATGGAGCAGACCATTTAAACCATCAACAACCAACAGATCCCCCTGAGAAATTATTGTTGTTGCTTTAGCAACACCGACAACCGCTGGTATGTCTAAAGATTTTGCCAAAATAGCAGTATGGGAAGTCCTTCCACCACGTTGGGAAATAAAACCTAAAACCGTATCATGCTTCATCTGCAACGTATCTGATGGTGTAAACTCTTCTGCTACTAAAATAACAGGGTTGGGAAATCCGGCGATAGGCTCATCACTATGGCCTAACAGATTATTTAACAACCGTTTACCAACCTGCTCAATATCAGACCGTTTCGCCCGCAGATAAGCATCATCCATCTGCTGAAAAACAGCAATTATCTCTGAGAGATAACGGACCACGGCCCATTCAGCGTTATAGCCTTTTTTTACATATGCAACAGTACCATCACGCAACATAGTGTCTTCTAAAATTAGCCGATGAGCATCTAAAATATAGAGCAATTCAGGGTTGTTCTGTTGCTTGGTTAAATCTTGTTGGATATTAACAAGCTGGCTACGTGACTTATCTAATGCGGTTATTAAACGCTTCTCTTCGTCCAGACGGTGTTCAGGGGTGACACAGTAATGGGGGGCATCCGGCATACATCTGGCGACCAAATGGGCAGGACCAATTACAATGCCTTGTGAAACTCCAACCCCCTGTAAAACAACCATATCACCCACTTAAACTATTCTCTCTTCACCAAATTTGGTACCAATTAAAGCTGACAACTCATTCAATGCCAACTGCTCATCAGCCCCTTTCGCCCCAATGATAATCTGGTCCCCTTTAGCCGCAGCAAGCATCATTATCCCCATAATACTCTTGCCATCCACCTCCATATCACCTTTAACCTTACGCAACCAAATTTTTGCTGAATAATCTGTTGCTGCCATAACAAACTTTGCCGATGCCCTGGCGTGCATACCCAATCTATTGACTATTGTTACCTTTACTTCAGGCATTATTTCTCACCTTCCATACGGGGAGATTCCTGATCAATATCACGATGTCGCACAACCACACTATACCCTGACTCTTTCAACTCTTTTGCTAGACTTTCAACCAAATATACAGATCTATGCCTACCACCAGTACAACCAATATCAATAGTAAAATAACGTTTTTTCTCCCGTTGATAACGGGGTAGAAGATACTCAAACAGTTTTTTTAAATGGGCAAGAAAGGATAACGCCTCCCCATCATCTTCTAAAAATTTGATAATTTGAGAATCACGACCACAATAAGGCCTAAGGGTAGAATCATAAAACGGATTGGGCAAAAAACGGGCATCCAAAACCATGTCAGCATCTGAGTTTGAGCCAAACTTAAAACCAAACGATCTGATAAACACCATAAGATCTGAACCAGAACTAGGAAGAAAAAATTTATTGAGATACTCTTTTAGATTGGGAATATTCATACGTGTGGTATCAATAACAATATCTGCCATGGCCCTGATTGGCTCCAAGTCGGCCATCTCCATTTTGATAGCCTCTTGTACTGTGTGATCCCGCACTAGTGGGTGCCGTCTACGGGTCTCTTGAAATCGGGAAGTCAAAACAGAAAAATCCGCCTCAAAAAATACCAATTCAAAACGTAATGCCTTTTGCACAACTCCAGAATAACAGCTATGAAACTGAGTTAAACTCTCTTGGTTGCGCATATGCAGACCAATAGCGACCCTTGGGGTTTTTACCCCCTCGGCAATTATCTGATCTATAAATTGAGGAATAAGCTGGATAGGCAGGTTGTCAACCCAGAGAAAACCAATATCTTCCAGATATTTAAGTGCGCTAGACTTTCCAGCACCAGAGATTCCTGTTAGAAGAATTAGATGATCTATTTGAGCAGACTTTCGTGTCACCCCACTTAATCTCCTTTAACAACAGCATTATATAAAGATT
>JADFYX010000055.1 GCA_015232795.1 Magnetococcales bacterium | reverse complement strand
TGTCGCCAGCCAGAATAGCTTGGTCTCCCTGGCATAAAATAAGCTGTGGTAATAAGGGTGAATTTTGTGGTTGAAGAGAAGTGATAAGATCAATCTGGCGTTTGGACTGTAGGCTGGCAATCCGAAACAGAACCCTTGCTTGCTCAGGTGTTAGTTCTGTTTTTGGGGCTAAACTTAAAAAAATGTTTGTGCTCTCAGGTGTGGCAAAGGCAAAATAGCCTTCTAAAAGTTGTTGCCACCCATCAATGGCTTGGGGGACATCAAGGAGAGTTAGTTCGCCCCATGCTTGCCAAGATTTATGCAGATCTTTACGGTAATTGTGGGCTTCACCTAGTAAAAGAAATGCCCTGCCAATATTAGGGTGGGTATCATGACGAACAGCTTGCTCTAACAAAATAATGGCTTCATCCACAGCTCCTTGGGTTAAATAATATTCTGCCAATTTTGTTTGGGCTTCTGGGGCTGAGTTGGAATTTGGAAATTTTGCCAGGATCTTTTGGTAGTATAGGGCTGCATTGGCTTTATCGTTGGCAGCAGCTAATTTATCTGCCTCTTGCAGCCAAATAATATCTTGGGAAAGTTCTGGTTTAGCTTTGGTTTTATCAGCTTTTTCCTGGGCTTTTTCTTTTGCAGTGGGGGGTTCTGGTACGGAGCTACAGCCAGAAAACAGTAAAGCAAAGGCTATAAATAACCCAAACAGCATAAAGCTGCTTTTGCTTAAAGATATGATATAAAAGGTCGTAGGGTTACGGTTTATCAATGACATTATCTCTAACCTTAGAGCTGTATTTTAACCATTCGTTAAAATGGTGTTTTAATAAAAACATCATTTTAAGAGAGGTTTTCAAAAGTGATGGCAGAAGAACCATTATGAATTTGTACCGTGTTTTACCCCTAATGGGCAACCAAAAGGATTGCTGTTATGCTCTTGACACTACTTTTTTTAGGTAATGTATCGTGACTATATTGCGAAAACTCCTCGGTAACCAAGGTGAGCAGAAGGCTTGTGACTATCTGCAACAACGTGGTTATTTAATTATCGAACGCAATGTTCGCAGCCGATTTGGTGAAATTGATTTAGTTGCTATGGACGGGAAGACCTTGGTTTTTTGTGAGGTTCGCTCTCGTGGTGGTCAAGCTTTAGCCCAAGCTGCCGAATCTATCGGAGTTAATAAACAACATCGTTTACACCGCCTTGCCAGTGCATATTTACAAAAACGACCGGAGTTTTTGGATCATGAGTGCCGTTTTGATGCTGTTCTAGTGCAAAAAAGTGGGGATACTTGGTCAATCAGATTGATTATAGATGCTTTTCGACCCGGTTGGTAGAAAATAATTCAGTATTGAATATATGCAACTCTTAGAGCATAGATTCTGTTTGGATATAATGTTAAAGTAAGTTTGGAAACTTTTTTTATTTCAACCTAGATTCAATACGTAGAGGATATCATGAGTGACTTCAAAAGAGCTTGGATTACCATTCTGCCCATTGGTTTGTTGTTACTTGTCTCGGCTTGTACTTCAGTTGCCATTGGTACGGGAGCTGTGGCAACCGGTATGGTGGCAGAACGCCGGGGAGCAGGGGAGTTTGTAGAGGATATCTGGGTAGCTTGGAAAATCCGTGGAAGTTATATTGAAAGTGACATAGTTAGAGTTGCCAACATCAATGTCTCTGCTTATCAAGGACGCGTACTGTTAACAGGTGTTGCTGCCTCTCAAGGGGAGATAGATGAAGCAGTATCTCTTGCTAAAAATACTCGTGGTGTTTTAGAGGTCTCTTCAGAAATCAAGGTTCAGAGCGAGACTGCAAAAGAGCTGGCCAATGATCTTTGGATAAGTGCTCAGGTTAAATCTAGACTGTTCTCATCTGACCATGTGCGAGGTATTGATATCCATGTGGAAACCACAAAAGGGGTGGTTTATTTAACTGGACAAGCACAATCTATTGTTGAACGTGATCAAGCCATAGAATCAGCCAAATCAGTTAAAGGGGTAGTTGAAGTTGTCTCCTATATAATGGTAAACAACAAAGCAATACCAGTTTATAAAAAAAATAGCTCTACTCCAAAATCTGATGACCAAGACCCTACCGCTAAGTGACCATAGCCAGAAGTTTGCTTCTCCTGTCTCTACCGCTTTTTTGGATAGGTTGGCTCAGGTTTTAGCTTCTAGACAAATTTTGCTCACCAAAGCACAGCGCGAAGCATATGCCTGGGATAATACCGGAATACGGGCAGTGCCAGATTGTGTTGTTTTGGTTGAAAATAGAGAGCAGGTGGTTGGGGTTTTACGTCTCTGTAATGATATGGACGTACCAGTAATACCAAGAGGGGCCGGAACTGGAAATGTCGGGGGAGCCTTAGCATCTTTTGGTGGTTTGGTTATCTCTACCCAACGTATGAATAAAATAGTGGAAATCGCTAGTGATGATCGTTTGGTTGTTGTCGAACCTGGGGTGGTCAATGGCGAGTTGCAAACTGCTTTGTCAAGTTATGGTCTATTTTGGCCTCCTGATCCATCATCATCTAAATCCTGCACTATTGGCGGTAATATCGCTATGTGTGCTGCTGGTCCAGGGGCGGTGCGTTATGGTGTTACACGGGACTGGGTTCTCGGTTTACAGGCGGTTTTAGCCGATGGTACGGTTATAAATACCGGAGGACGCACCAGCAAAGGGGTGGTCGGTTATGATATGACCAGACTACTGATTGGCTCAGAGGGAACTCTAGCTGTTGTTACTCAGGCAACCCTGAAGCTGGCTCCTAAACCCACAGCCCGCAGGCTTTCGCGGGTGGTGTTTAGCTCTGTTGCAGCAGCAACAAAGGCGGTTGCCAAGCTTATGACCACTGCTTCGCCACCTTCAGCAATTGAATTTTTAGATGGCGCAAGTCTTAATCTCCTACGACAAGAGAGTGACCTCTTAATCCCAGATGATGGTCGTGCCATGTTACTGTTGGAGGTTGCAGGTGGTAAGGATGATATTGCTAACCAAGCACAAGAGGTAAGTCAATGTGTTGCGTTATTTTCACCTCTGGAGCAGACCACCGCTGTTGGCTCAGAGGAGGCAGAGGAGGTTTGGGCAGCCAGATATGCACTATCACCAATTCTCAAAAAAATGGCTCCAAAAAGGATAAATGAAGATGTAGTGGTTCCTGTCTCAAAACTCAGTCTGTTAATAGAGGGGTTAGAAGATATTGCTGCTGATATTAATATTCCCATTATTAATTTCGGCCACGCCGGGAACGGCAATATCCATGTAAATTTATTGGTAGACCCAGATGACCCGGTTATAATGGCAAAGGTTAAACCAGCTTTAGCACGTATTTTTAAGCTTGTTTTAAAATTAGACGGCTCCCTATCTGGAGAACATGGAGTTGGCACCCAAAAAAGGGAGTATATCGAGTGGGAAGTTGGTCGGGAGTCACTATTGTTACAACGCAGTATTAAAACGGTTTTTGATCCAAAAGGTATCATGAATCCTGGAAAAATATTTCCAAATATGTGATGTGTGTTGTTTTCCCCAGTAAAATATAAAAAACTTAGTACCAGCAATATGGCTGTTATTTTGTCAAGTATTTCATAAAAATCAATAGATTGTAATATATACATTGTTCTTGATGCCTTTTCTTGCTTTAATGCAAAGATTGACATTTACTGATGTTTATCTATATTAGGCAGACAACCTGGAGATCTTATATATACTCAGGTATTTAGCATGAGGTGGGAAATGAGCGATACAGCAGAACAGACAGGAAAAATTGCCGATATAGTCTTGGAAAAAGGCTATCACCCTTCAAAAGATGAGACGTACATGTCTCCTAAACAAAGGGCTTTCTTCTATCAACTATTGCTACAGTGGCAAGAGCAGTTGCGTGGCGATGCAGGGAAGACTATTTCAGTCATGAACGAAGAGAAGGCGGTGTTTGCCGACCCTTCTGATCGAGCCACATTGGAAACCGATAGAAATTTTGAGTTAAGAACAAGAGATCGTGAGAGAAAGCTTATCTCCAAGATCAATCGTACTCTGCTGATAGTTGAGGCAAATGAGTATGGCTATTGTGACGAGTGTGGTGTTGAAATTGGTTTAGGCCGCCTAGAAGCTCGTCCTGTTACCAATCAATGTATCTCTTGTAAAACCAAAGAAGAACACTCTGAAAAAACTAGTAGCGGTAGTATAGACGATACTTTTGAATAGGCTTTAATAACAATAGCTTATAATCATTACCCTGTTGGAGCAAGCTTACTCGCGAATTTTGCGGGTATCTGAAGAAATTCGCGAGCAAGCTCTCTCCTACAGTTTATTGCAAGACCGTCACAATATCTTTATTGATCTTTCCACACTCTCCTAAAGCTTATTCCAGCAACTAGCTGCTGCTTTAAACTGTGGCTCTCCCTGTTTATTCCAAACCCCACTTATCATAGCTGCTGCTGCTGTTTTTGTTTCTCGGACTTCTTCTAGTTGTTGAATGCCAATACCCCCAATGGCAACTATTGGCAGGGATGTGGCTTTTTGAGCGATTGCAAGAGCTTGCACTCCTTGTACAGCTTGGGTATCGGTTTTGCTGGTGGTAGAAAAAACCGGACCGAAACCAATATAATCTGCTGTAGTCTTAGCAGCATTATGAATTTCAATTTGGGAGTGGGTTGACAGTCCAATTATACGATTTGCCCCTAAAAGCTGCCGACATAGGTGGATAGGCAGATCATCTTGACCCATATGCACCCCGTCAGCTTTAAAATATAGGGCTAGATCTACCCGATCATTTATAATAATTGCTGTGTTTTTACAATGTTCTCTTAGAGTTGGCAGCCAGGAGTCAATAAACTCATAAGCCTCAAGGCCACCAGCTTTACAGCGAAGTTGCAAAACCGAGATATTGGCAGCAGCAATTGCTTTGGCAGTACTTTTTATTTTTTTTGCTGTAAAGCTCTCTTTAGCATTTAGCCACTGGGCATCCAAAATGGGGTATATCCCTGTAATTGGGCTCTTTTTTGATGTGGTTAAAACCCGCATCTAGGAGCCAATTATCTTGTTTGCCTGACCAGGCTGTAAACGTGCGCCATATTGAGTCACCAAAACCGAAGAGGCTTTGCAAGCTAATTCTCCAGCTTTTTGTATGTCTAAACCGTTGGTAATGCCGTACAAAAACGTTCCGGCAAACAGGTCTCCAGCTCCATTACTATCTATAGCTTTTGTAGGTACACCGGGAATTGAGATTAGCTCTGTACCATCATAAAGAGTTGCCCCCTTAGCACCCAATGTAAGGCCGTATTGTTTGGATATTTTTTTAAGCTCTTTTGCCGCCCCTTGGAGACTTTCCTTTCCTGTATACTCTAACGCTTCGTTTTCATTGCAAAAGAGTAAATCCAGGCCGTCATCGATAATCTTGTCCATTCCCTCTCTAAATAGTTTGATCATAAAAATATCTGAGAAGGTCAAAGCAACTTTAACTCCTAGTTTTCGAGCCATTTGAGCAGCTTGAATGGCAGCATCACAGGTAGATGGGGCAGAGACTAGATAGCCTTCAATATAGAGATATTCGGCTTGGGCTAAATGCTCTTCTGAAAGGTTTTCAACAGAGAACGTTTCCGAAATTCCCAAGTGAGTGCACATTGTGCGTTCAGCATCTGGGGTGATCAATACCAGACATTTACCTGTGGTACCGGGGTGAGAAGTTGTGGCAAGGCTGTTTTCTACCCTGTTTTTTTGCATATCCGCTGCAAAAAACCGTCCTGTTTCATCATCAGCAACTTTGCAGGAGTGAAAGCCTCTACCGCCAAATTGCGCCAGACCAATCATGGTATTGGAGGCCGAACCGCCACAAGAGCGGTGCATTTTTGTGTTATCAACAGCTTGCAAAAGATTTTTTTGTTGGGCCTCGTCCACCAGCATCATGGAGCCTTTTTGTAGCTCCATATTTTGTAAAAAACTATCTTCAACCAAAAACTCCATATCAACAAGAGCATGACCAATACCGTAAACATTATATTTTTTCATTTGTTTTCTTCTTTCAAAGTGCAAGTGGGGCCGTGACGGTCGGGACCGTAGGGAATATCTTTTAAGCGTTGTAAAAGGCTGGGGTGAAGAGTGCCGTTACTAGCCAATAGTGAGCGGACAAGAGGATTTTTTTTGTTGTAGCGACACTCTGCGCCATCTTTATGGGTAACCTTGCCTCCTGCCTCTGTAACCAGCAAAGCTCCAGCACAAAAGTCCCACTCATTTTTTGGGGTCAGGGTAAATGAGATATCATAGTGACCAGCAGCTACCAGAGCGAGCTTATAGGCAATTGACCCCATTGTAGTTATTGCAAACTCACTCTTAAAACAGTCCCAATCACCACGTTTGGTTTCAGAACGACTCGCAAGACAAGTGGAGCCTGTTAATTTGCTGCGTGTAGAAGTGGTAATGGCTTGTCTGTTTAAGGTAGAGCCAGAACCAAGCCCCGCGAGAAACGTCTCTTTGCTGGCAGGGTTATGGACACAGGCAGCGATTGGTTTGCCATCTTCTATTAAGCCTATAGATACAGCAAACTGGGGCAGGCCTATGATAAACTCCTTGGTGCCGTCTATGGGATCTACAACCCAAACCCGCTTTTTCTCCATGCGTGTTGGGTTATCAGTTGTCTCCTCAGATAGCCATCCATAATCTGGGCGAGCCTCAAGAAGCATTTTGTTTAGCAGTGTGTCAGCTTCGAGGTCAGCTTTGGTCAAAGGGTTGTTTACTCCTTTGTTTTGCAATTCAGCACCGTTGGTTACTTGCTCTCCCTCCCTGTAGTATTTCATAATGACATTTCCGGCAGCTATTGCAGCCCTTTCCATTATGGTAATATCAGCTTCCATAGCGTTTTTATGTCCTTGGGGTGAAATTTTTATAAGTTTAATATCTTCTAACCTACTTTTTTTTTGCATGGTTGTCAGCCTTTTATGGAAGATGAGTCAAATCAAGAAACTGCTTTGTGCCGGGAGGTCGGTTCATCAATTGATGGACGACTTTTAGCCGATTTTGTCAAACCAACTTCTGGAGAGCGTTTGGCAGAGCTAGGTTCGGGTTGCGGAGAGGTTTTGCTGCAAGTTGCCACCTCAACCCCTGGAGTTCATATAGATGGGTTGGAAATTCAAAAAGAGCTGGTTGAAATTGCCAAAAAACGTTTAAAAAAAATCCATGTAGGTCAAAATGTAAGGGTATTGGTGGGAGATATTCTTGCTCCTCCAGCTACCATGCAGCCGGAATCTTACGACCATGTTTTTACCAATCCCCCATATTTTAAGGTTGGTGAGGGCCGCCTGCCACCGGACAAAAAAAGAGCGTTAGCCCGTTTTGAGCAATCAGGAACCTTAGCCGACTTTATCGCTTGTGGGGTCAGGCTGTTGCGTAGTAGAGGTTTTTTTTATCTTGTGCATAGACCTGAACGTAAGCAGGAAATTTTTACCGAGCTAAACAGAGCCGGACTATCTCCAATACGCTTGTTACCAGTACAAAACCGTATCAATACCCCAACAGTATTGTTGCTATTCGCAGCCCAAAAAGGCGGAAAAGCTTCTCTGGTTGAAGAGCCGCCACTTATTCTGAACTAATCCTAATTATATTAAATAATGACCGAAATGGTGTTTTTAGTTGATTATCATTGGAAATAATGGACAATACACCCCATGGCGAAACAGCGAAAACAAAGTGGCTTTCACTCAGTTGCTCATCTTATAAAAAAGGTGACAGGTCATCTGGTTGAGCACCCCAACAGTAAGGCCCATCTTCTTTGGCGATATTGGCGACGGGCTGTTGGCGATCATATTGCCAGACATACAGAGCCAATTCGCCTTGAAAATGGTGTGTTGCATGTTCGGGTAGAGCACTCGGTTTGGATGGCTAATTTAGCTTTTATGAAGCCACAAATTCTTATGACTCTGCAAAAAAGTTATCCCCAAGGAAAAATTAGCGATTTGCGATTTCGTGAAGAGTCACTGAAAAGCAAGCCTGCTGCTGAGGCAAAAAAAACTGTACCTTCCCTGCCACCAGCCATAAAATCTGAGCAACAACAGGCAAAACTGATAGTAGCCAAAGTGCAAGACCCAGATTTAAAGGTGTTGCTGGGGAGGCTTTACGAATCCCATTTAGTACGTAAAAGGACTGATCCAGATTTTTACAAAAATTAGGTATATGGTCTGGTATTGGTATTATACCTATCCAAAAATAGTGGTGATTTTATGAGTGAAAATAAACTAGATGGGGCAACCCATTTTGTTAAAGCATTTTTTTGGTCAATAGCAGGTTTTAAAGCTGCTTGGAAGTATGAAGCTGCTTTTCGTCAAGAGGTAATTGCCCTTGTGGTATTGGTTCCTTTGGGATTTTGGTTGGGAGATGGAGCTGTTGAACAAGCTCTGCTGGTCACCTCACTGTTGTTTGTCTTGGTGGTTGAATTGCTTAATTCTGCAATGGAGGCCGTCGTTGATCGTATCAGTCTTGAACACCATATCCTTTCCGGCCGAGCTAAAGACCTTGGTTCTGCTGCTGTATTTGTCGCACTTACAATGGCTGGTCTTATCTGGGGTCTAGTGCTTTTAGCCAAGCTATAAGTCTGCGAAAAAAAAGAAAATATTAAATTCTAAATATTTATTATCAATATATCTAAATAATAGTGGCTGCTATTTTTCTTTTTTCTTCAGACCATTCAAATAAATACCGCCATGGAATCAGCAAAATCTACCACTTCGCAATATTTGTGCTTGCATAAGTTGTATAAGTAAAACATAAGTAGACTTAACTGTAAACAATGACAAAATATTTTTATTGATATGATACCTTCTGTTGACCATTTTGCATGCAAACGCTGGTTGCTCGTCTCTTATTTTCTTACTGAAATATCTTTGTAAAATGCTATGCGTCCATTTATTAACGGAAGAAACGATAGTGTGTTTTGTATGCTTATTATTTTATAAATATTATAGATAGCGCAAAAATAGAGATTGCTTACATTAACACCTATTTAACTCACCAAAAGCATTCAACACGATACATATGTAAAATCTTAATAATAAATTTCACCTTTAGTTGTGAGCATCTCTAGTGTATATTTTTCTAACAATTTGGCACTTTTAATTTTATCATAGGACTTCTCGTGTTTTGCTTGGTTCTTTATAGTGTTGAATATATTATGAATAACAATGTTTTATGTCGATTATATAGATCAAGATATTCATGTCTTATAGGCTTTGTGGGTTATTTATTGTGAAACAACTATTCTAAAAATAGTTACAGTTATTTTCATTTGATGTGATGGTAGAGTGGTCAATGAAAGACAGTGTTTTAGTTGTTGAAGAGGATGAATCGTCACGGATACAACTGCAAAATATTTTGCAGGAAGCTGGCTATATTTGTTGGCTTGCCAGTGATGTCGATAATGCTCGTCTTAAACTGGAAGAGGCGCGGCCTACTATCATATTGTTAGATTGGTACCAGACAGGCATATCTGGCCTCGATTTTCTTAGATATCTGCGTAAAAAAGCCTATCTGTTGGCCGTACCGGTAATTATGCTTTCGGATCGTCTTATTGATTCAGAGAGAATATCTGCTCTGGAGACTGGTGCAGATGATTTTCTTGACAAACCTTTTTCTGCTGGTGAACTTATAGCCCGTATCCAAGCTATATTGCGTCGGATTGACAATCGGTTTAGGGGCGATATCATTGAAGTGGCTGGGTTACGGATTGAACTGCTAAATTATAAGGTTTTTGCAGGTCCATTATCTACCCAACTTAACATAGGGAGAATGGCTTTTCAGCTTTTGGTTTTCCTAGCGGTCAATCCAGAGAAGGTATTTTCTCGTGGTGATTTGGTGGAAAATGTTTGGGGGTTGGATAGTAATGTAAACAAACGGACTGTGGATGTGCATATTCGTTATTTAAGGCGAGATTTAGCCACTTCTGGCCATGACAAACATCTGCAAACAGTAAGAGGTTGTGGCTACCGTTTTTCCTTGAAAGTATAGATTTGTATAGTAAAATTTGATGGGAAATAGTTTTCTTAATTATTTCCAAACAGGTCTGAAAATTTTTTTTACAAAAACTCTTTAATAAGTTTTCCTAGCTCAACTCCCGGATTTACATATTTCATAAATGCTGTACCTATAAGGTAGGCGTGGATATTGTTTTTGCGTAACATTTTAATATCGTCTGCACTGTTAATTCCACTCTCAGATACAACAATGCGGTTTGTTTCGGTCATGGCAGCTAGTCGCATTGTGACATCTAGAGAAGTTTGAAATGTTTTTAGATTTCTATTGTTGACCCCCATAAGTGGAGTTTTTAGATCATGGGCATACTCTAACTCCTCTTCGTTGTGCACCTCTACAAGTACATCTAGCCCCAATTCGCTAGCTGCGGCTTCTAGCTCTTGAGCTTGAGGCAAGGATAAAACAGCCATGATAAGCAATATTGCATCTGCCCCTATAGCCCGCGCTTCAACAACCTGATAGGGATCAAAAATAAAATCTTTGCGCAAGACGGGTAGGGCGGTTTTATCTCTAATTTGCTGAATAAATTTTTCATCCCCAGCAAAAAAATCCTTATCGGTAAGGCAAGAGATACAGGTAGCACCATTTTGTTGATACTCTTTGGCAATCTGGTCAGGGTGAAAATTGTCTGGGTCGGGAATGATCAACCCTTTTGATGGAGATGCGCGTTTTATCTCGGCAATAATAGCGGGTGCTTTTTTATCTACCTGTCGTCTGATTGCATTTGCAAAACCTCTGGATGGCTCTATTGAACCAGCAATGGTTAATAGCTCACTTTCTGAGCGTTGACGACGGCGTTTACTGACCTCTTGGGCCTTACGGTGCATAATACGATCAAGAATATTCTCTTTGCTCATTTTTTCTCTCTACTAGTTTTAGTATTTATTTAAAATTTCTAAAAACCTGTTAAACACCGTATACAATAACAAAAAATTATTGTCAAAACGATGTTTTACCAATTTTGTATATGTAACAAGAATCTAGCGGTAGTTTTTTATATCTTGCAGTTTTTTTGCTAGTTTTTTGCGTACTTTCAGCTCTAAATTAAGCATGCTTACAATTCCTCTATTGATTTGGGCACTTATTTCGGCATTGCTTTTTTCAGCATAATATTTACCTTTAATAACAAGTTCTTCACTCTCCTTTAGTGTAGACAGTGCCTCCTCGATAATTTGAGCTATCTCTTTATCTTGATATTGCTCTTCAGGTTCTGGCTCTGGCTCAGGTTCTGGCTCTGGCTCTGGTTCTGGCTCTGGTTCTGGCTCAGGTTCTGGCTCAGGTTCTGGCTCTGGTTCAGGCTCTGGTTCTGGTTCAGGTTCAGGCTCTGGGGTAGGCTCTGGATCTGGAGCAGGCTCTGGAGTAGGCTCTGGCTCTGGCTCTGGCTCTGGCTCTGGCTCTGGCTCTGGCTCTGGCTCTGGCTCTGGCTCTGGCTCAGTCACTGGCTCTGTAATAAATTCTTGAACAGGATATGAATCTACATTAGCTTCTTCTGCAACCCCTTCCTCAATTTCCTCCTCACCCTCTGATTCAACAAATGAACCTGATGCTGTATTAGTTGGCCTTGTTACCGATTCACTCTTTGAATCATCCTCTTGTTCTTCAACTGTCTCTTGTTCACTTCCCTGATAT
>JADFYX010000054.1 GCA_015232795.1 Magnetococcales bacterium | reverse complement strand
TGAAAAAGGGATTAAGCTAGATCTGCCAAAAGCAAAGACAGCAGAAAAATTTAGTGCAGATTTAAAAGATAAAGATATAAGAGTGGTAGTTGATGCCAAAGGTCAATATTATATTGATGGGGAGATGATATCCCGGGAGCAACTACCAGCAGCTCTTTTAACTGCATCACGCAATAAAAAAGATACCCTTATCCATGTTCAAGCCGATACAAACAGCACCCATGGCTCTATTGTCCATCTGATGGATACTGCAAGAAGAATGAATTTAACCCGCTTTAGTATGGTCACTTCAGAGCAAAATTCTGGAAGTGATCAACAATAGATTTAACCTTCTAAAATCCACCTAATATACCATAAAAAAATTGTGTTTCTGGCAATAAAAGTGTAAACAACAATCAGTTCGGATATTTACTAAAAAAAATAGGAATTGATAATCAATTATGGGAAAAACAGCTTTTTTATTTCCTGGTCAAGGTGCACAGAGTGTCGGTATGGGGCGCGACCTTGTTGATTGTGGTGGTGCAAGTGCAAAATTTATTGCTTCTGTTGATGAGGTACTAGGCTTTTCCTTGACCGACATTATGTTTAACGGTCCTGCTGAAACCCTAACCCTCACCGAAAATACCCAGCCAGCTTTGGTAACAACCGCTCTTGCAGTATTTTTACTAGTGCAAGAGAAAACCGGATTTAAACCGGACTATGTAGCAGGGCACTCACTTGGTGAGTATGCTGCAATAAGTGCTGCTGGTGGTTTTGACCCTCTTGAAGCCGTACGTTTGGTGCGTTTACGGGGTGAGGCTATGCGTAGTGCTGTGCCTCCCGGTGAAGGTAGCATGGCTGCCATGCTTAATATGGATGCCCAGTTGGTTACTGAGGTTTGTCAAGAGGCTGAAAGAATCACCTCTGGGGTCTGTGTGCCAGCAAATTATAACACCTCTGCCCAAATTGTAATATCCGGTCATAAATATGCTGTGGACCAAGCATTGGCTCTGGCAAAAGATCGTGGTGCCAAACGCTGTATACCTCTCGCTGTATCAGCCCCATTTCACTGCCCTCTTATGGCTCCTGCTGCTGCTAAAATGGCAGAAGTTTTAGCTAAAACCCAAATATCTGATCTATCCATTCCGTTAGTTGCCAATGTAACTGCTCGTGAGTGTAGTGGTGCAGCCCAGGTAGAAAAACAGTTGGTAGAGCAGATAACCGGTGCTGTACGTTGGGAGGAATCAATACAGCGGTTGGTGGAACTAGGTGTTGATACATTTGTCGAATTGGGTACAGGAAAAGTTTTGTCTGGTATGATGAAACGCATTGATAAGAGTGTAAAGGCCATAACAATCAACGGTCCCCAAGATTTAGACAAACTGACTGTTTAATTAAATTATTAAGGTTAAATTTATGTTCAAGGATAGAGTTGCTATAGTCACAGGCTCTAGCAGTGGTATTGGTCGGGTTATTGCCCTAGAGCTTGCCAAGCAGGGGGCTAAACTTCTGTTGATAAGTAATGAGTCTATTCGGATTTTAGAAGCTTTGGAGGAGGTGCGTGAGTTCTCTCCCGAATCCCAAGCTTATGAAGCCGATGTCACATCTTTTCCCTGCCTTGAAGAGGGGATAAAGCTTGTATTAAAAGATTTTGGTAGAATTGATATTTTGGTTAATAATGCCGGAATTACCCGTGACGGCTTGCTCATGCGGATGAAAGATGAAGATTGGTCACGAGTGATAGAGGTTAACCTTACCAGCATCTTTAAATTGACCCGCCTGGCCATTAAACCCATGATGAAAGCCCGATATGGTCGTATTGTCAATATCGCTTCTGTGGTGGGATCAACTGGCAACCCTGGGCAGGTAAACTATGTGGCTTCCAAAGCCGGTTTGGTGGGCTTTACCAAAGCTTTGGCGTTAGAGGTAGCATCGCGAAACATCACTGCCAACTGTGTTGCACCGGGTTTTATCCATAGTAAAATGACCGAGACGTTGAATCCCAAGGCAAGTGAAGCTATTCTTAGTAAAATCCCCATGGGTAAGATGGGTTCCCAAGAAGATGTAGCCAGTGCAGTTGCCTTCTTGGCATCCGAGCAAGCAAGCTATATTACTGGGGAGACGTTGCATGTAAACGGCGGGATGTACATGAGTTAGTACTTATGACAATAAGAACCATGGACTTTTAGTTTGTCTTTCATTAAATTTACGAAGATGAATTACAGTTAATACATACAGAGCAAGGAATATGATCCAATGAGTGACATTATCGAGCGTGTAACAAAAATTGTAGTTGAGCAACTAGGTGTTGATGAGGGTCAAGTAAAAGAAGATTCCAATTTTGTTGATGATTTGGGTGCAGACTCATTGGATACTGTGGAATTGGTTATGGCCCTTGAAGAGGAGTTTGGCTGTGAAATTCCCGATGAGGCAGCAGAGAAGATTGTAACTGTTAAACAGGCTGTAGAGTATATCAAAGCAAACGGTTGATTATTTAACCTAGATTTGCTAGTTGTCGCCACGCACCTGACCTAACTTGTTGATTCACATTGTATATCATGGGAAAGTATTGTTACCAATATGGTAACTGCAATTTCCCTGGATACAACACAAAAAGCAATATGTTATGCCATGCACGCAACGCGACTGCCGAATCTAGGTTTAAATAGATTAGACTTTTTTTGACCATCTTTTTTTTTTGAGATGGCCAAGTTTAACCTATATTTTGCGGAGAATAATGGCTGTGGAACGTCGTGTTGTAATCACAGGGATAGGAATGGTAACACCTCTTGGTGTTGGTACTGAGGCCACATGGTCTGGGATCAAAAGTGGTAAATCGGGTGTTGGAAATATCACCCTATTTGATGCCACTGACTATGCCAGTAAAATTGCTGGTGAATGTCTCGACTTTAACGTCGATGACTGGATCAGTAAAAAAGAACAAAAAAAGATGGACCGTTTTATGCAGCTTGGCGTTGTTGCTTCACGTTTGGCATGGCAAGAGGCTGGTATTACCGTCACTGAGGAAAACGCCACCCGTATTGGTGTTATGGTGGGTTCGGGTATTGGAGGTCTGTCGGCAATTCAAAAACAGGCAATGGTTCTCAAAGAGAAAGGGCCTAGACGTATATCGCCATTTTTTATCCCTGGCTGTCTAATCAACCTTATCTCTGGTCATGTTGCTATTGAACATGGTCTTAAAGGGCCAAATCACTCTGTAGTTACAGCCTGTGCCACTGGCACCCACGCCATTGGTGATGCTGCGCAAATTATTAAAAACAATCAAGCAGATGTTATGATTGCTGGTGGTGCGGAATCATCTATAAACGAACTTGCTGTTGGTGGTTTTGCTGCTGCCAAGGCTCTATCAACTCGCAACGACGACCCCCAAGGAGCCTCCCGTCCCTGGGACTTGGGCCGAGATGGATTTGTTATTGCAGAGGGTGCAGGGGTGGTGGTTCTAGAAGAGATGGAATCAGCTAAAAAGCGTGGTGCAACTATATATGCTGAAGTATGCGGGTATGGCATGTCTGGTGATGCCCATCATATTACTGCACCATCTCCTGGTGGTGAAGGTGCCGCCCGTTGCATGGTTGCCGCCTTAGAAAATGCAAAAATCAACCCCGATCAAGTTGGCTATATAAATGCCCATGGCACCTCTACACCTTTGGGGGATATAGGTGAGACCCAAGCTGTTAAAAAGGTGCTTGGAGAGGCCTACGCGAAAAAAATCATGATGTCTTCAACTAAATCCATGATTGGTCATCTGTTGGGTGCTGCTGGAGGTGTTGAAGCAATAGTTACTGCTTTAGCTTTAAAAGAGGGGCTTATTCCTCCAACTATCAATCTTCATGATCAAGACCCAGAGTGTGATCTTGACTATGTCGCTAACGAAATACGTCAGGCACAAGTAGATGTTGCTCTGTCCAATTCGTTTGGTTTTGGAGGCACCAACGCTACACTGGTGCTTAAGCGGGTCCATTGAGTCGCAAAACAGTTCTGATTTCGGCTATTGCAACTGTTATATTAGCCGGAGTTGCTCTTAGTGTGGTTTATCTGCAATTTAGTCGTTTTATTGCGGAACCCATACTGCAACCAGTAAATATTATTATTCCTAATGGTTGGGGATTGGGCCGTATATCCCACGAGTTGGAACAAAAACGTGTCATATCTTCGGCTCGTTGGTTTCGTCTTCTGGCAAAAATCAAAAAAGGTGGTTTTGTTAAAGCCGGGGAGTACCATTTTTTAGTGGGCCAAACTCCTGTTGATGTTCTTGCTGTACTAAATGCAGGTCATGTGGTTCAGCACCGTCTCTCTTTTCCTGAAGGGCTTACCGTCAAAGAGATGGTAGCTATCATGCAAAAGGCTGGGTTGCCCGGCAGCAAGGAAATTTTAAACCTTCCGCATTTAATTGAAAAACTTAATGTTCAAGCTCCCAGCCTTGAGGGTTGGTTTTTTCCTGATACCTACCAATTTACCCGTAGTGACACCGCCCTAGATTTAATAACCCGGATGGTTGTAAGAAGCCAAAAGATTTTAGCCAAAGAGTGGGCAGGACGAGTGCCGGAATATAAATTGAGTAGTTATGAGACTCTTATTCTTGCCTCAATAATAGAAAAAGAGACAGGAGTTCCCAGTGAAAGAGCTTTAATATCCGGGGTGTTTCACAATAGGTTGCGAAAAAAAATGAAGCTCCAGACCGATCCTACGGTCATATATGGTATTGCTAATTTTGATGGTAATATCACCCGTGAACATCTGCAAACTCCCACCCCATATAATACCTACACCATAAGGGGGTTGCCACCAACCCCAATAAGCAACCCAGGTCAAGAGGCTATTCACGCTGCGGTTCACCCTCAAGCAAGCTCCTATCTCTATTTTGTTGCCCGTGGTGATGGTTCCCATGTTTTTTCTCGAACATTTAGGGAACACAACTCCAATGTTGACTGTTATCAACGCAAAAAAGCCTGTAAAAAGGTGAAATAATGGTTAGCATGGGCCGTTTTATCACGTTTGAAGGTGGGGAGGGTTCAGGAAAATCTACGCAAATAAATAGGTTGGCAGAGCGTTTAAGATCCTTACCATCTATGGCGCAAGTTGAGGTTGTGACAACCAGAGAGCCGGGTGGTACTCCCATGGCTGAGTCTATAAGAGAGCTTCTTGTAACTGGTGCACCCAACAGTATGGATTCTAAAACCGAGCTGTTGTTGGTTTTAGCTGCTCGTATTGAGCATGTACAAAAACTCATCAGCCCGGTTTTGCAAAAAGGTGGCTGGGTGTTGTGTGATAGATTTATGGATAGTACCCTGGCTTATCAAGGTTATGGTCGGGGTATGAGTATGGAACATCTGCTTATGTTCAACCAGTGGGCACTTTCAGGCTTAAAGCCGGATCTAACAATATTTTTAAATATTGAACCTGCTCTTGGTTTGGCAAGAACAAAACCACGGGGAGCAAACAGTGAACAGAGTGGTGAAGCCGAAGACCGTTTTGAACAGACAGGGGCAGATTTTCATAAACTTGTTTATGATGGATTTTGTCAACTAGCCAAAGATGACCATGAACGGATTAAGTCAATAGATGCCAGGCAAAATATGGAAAATGTGCAAAAAGCTATATGGGAGGTAGTGAGCGGTGCCTTTCCAAACCTTTGAAACCATTATTGGTCACAACAGCAATATTGCCGGAATGCGTGCTGCCATAAAGGCTGGTAATCCGGGCCATTCTCATCTGTTTCACGGTCCAAAAGGTGTTGGTAAAGCTACATTTGCTAAAGCTTTTGCCCAAATTCTCCTCTGCAAAGATAATAGTGACAACAGTGAGAAAAGTTGTGGTAGGTGCACAAGTTGCCAAAATATGGTTGCAGGGCAGCATCCAGATTTTATCAATGTAGCCATGGAGGAGGAGAAAACCCGGATAAGTGTTGACCAAATTCGTGATCTATCAGCATTTTTATCTTTAACACCCATGGAGTCTCAATGGAAAATAGCTCTCATAGATGATGCTTCGCAAATGAATGCTCAAGCTGCAAACGCTCTGCTTAAAACTTTAGAAGAGCCTCCAGATCAATCTATATTGATAATAAATACATATCGTTATGGGGTGTTGTTACCAACCATAAAATCACGTTGTATTAAAACCCGGTTTTCGGGATTGTCCCAAGAAGAGTTAATAGATATCGTAACAAAGGTAGTTGATAGTAGCAGTGAAAACATACAACAAGCTGTAGCTCTTTGTGGTGGAGATGTTGCGCAAGGGGTGCTGTTGTGTGAAAGTGGGGTAGGTGAAGAGAGGGGAGTTTTTTTGCGGGAAATTGAGATAATTGGGGGTGTGGATCTCAGTGTAGTCTGTACTATGGCGGAGTATTGGAGCAAACCAGAACGCTTTGCAAATACTCTTCTTATGCTCAAAGCATGGTTCCAAGAACAGATTCGTGGTAGCGTAAACAGCAACAAAGGGCCAGAATCCATTAGAAAATGGCTTTCCCTTGTAAAGTGGGCCGATGAAATTATGGGACAGGCCATGGTGGTTAATTTAAATAAACGTTTGGTCTTGGAGTCGCTTTTTATCAAAGTTGCGCGACTGTGTGGAGCCAAATTTTAAAAATATAGTCAATTATGAATAAACCTGAAGTATCACTAAATGAGAACCCCGAAGAAAATGAAAAAGAAGAGATATCTTCTTTACCAGATCCCAGCAAGGTCTTGATGGATGATGGGGAATCTCAACTACCTAATACCCAAGCCGGAGTTAGCCAGCCCACTGTTGATAATCCACAAGTGGATGGCAGTGGTGATGAGGTAGTACCTTCCAAGAAAAAAAAGGAGAAGAAAAAGGCTGTTACCAGTGGCAAACGGGTGATAGGTCTCATGTTGCCAAGCTCTTTTATGGTCTATAGAGTCGCAGCAAATTTTCCAGAACTAGTAGCCAATGACTCCCTTTTGCTGCAAACCCGCAACGGTGAGGTTATTGGTAGGGTTGTCTATATATCCAGTGGTCCACCGGAACGTAGCGTTGATTCTGATCGACTCTTTTCAGGAAAAATAACCAGGATTATTCGTAAGTTAAGTAAATCTGACTTAGAAAATATAGAGAATAATCGTGAGATTGAGCAAAAAGCCAAACTTGTCTGCCGACAGACAATTCGTGAGCTAAAGCTCCCTATGAAACTTGCCAAAGTAACATATCAGCAAAAAGGTTCCAAAATTCTCTTCCACTTTACCTCTGAAGGGAGAGTGGATTTTAGAGAGCTTGTGCGACATCTAGGAACCAAGCTAAAAAATCGTATTGAAATGCGACATGTTGGGGTGCGTGATGAAACTCGGCTGTTAAGTGGTATTGGTCCTTGTGGCAAAGAGCTGTGTTGCTCCCAATATTTGCAAAAATTTCATCCAGTTTCGGTGAGGATGGCTAAAAACCAAGATTTATCTCTAAATCCTGATGGTATTTCTGGTGTTTGTGGTCGTCTTTTGTGTTGTTTAGCTTATGAAAATGATACCTATGTCGAGCTTAAAAAAGGTCTGCCCAAGATAAAAAAATGTTGTTGGACCAAAGGTGGAAAAGAGGCTACTGTCAAGTCTGTTCATACCTTAAGCGGTATGGTTACTTTGCAGCATAAAGATGGAATTTATGAAACCTTGCCAGCATCAGATCTAAGCAAAGAAAAACCAGAAATACCAGAAATCAAGCCTGATCTGTTACAATATAATGAATCAGAAATTGAGCCTTTCAAGAGTGATAAAGTAAACTTTAAAGATAAAAAAACTGCCCAAAAACCTGCTGCCCAAAAAGATGTTGAGATTGAAAAAACAGCGGAGACTCTACCTAGCAAGTCCAGTAAAAAAAGAAGGAGTAGAAGACGTAAAAAAGTACGAGGTAACAGGGAAGGTAGTGAGAAAAATATGGTACAAAATTCCCAATCCCAACCCAATAACCAGGCATCTGAAGCTAACAGCAGCTCTGGAGCCAAAGCTCCTCAAAATCAGGAAAATAAAAATGCTGAGGTAAATGCAGGTGGGGCTGTAAGCAAGGGAGATGGGACAAAAAAACGTCGGCGGAGAAGACGGCGACGTGGTAATCGTGTTATTGAAAGCAAGCCTAAACCAACCTCTGACGGTAGTTCATAATAACATTATTTTTTAGCCATGTTTTATTAAATAAGAGTAACTGCTATGAAAATTATCAAACAATTTATCTGGATACTGCTGCTGGTTCCCTCTATGGCTTATGGTGAGGTTATCGGTAGTGTAAGCACAGTTTTTAAGCTAATGGGGGCCAACGATAAAATTGTTATTGAGGCTTTTGACGACCCAAAGGTAGAGGGGGTCTCATGTCATCTCAGCCGGGCTAAAAAAGGTGGCATAAAAGGTAGTATAGGTCTGGCAGAAGATCCTTCTAACTCCTCAATAGCCTGTCGGCAGATTGGCCCAATAAAATACGGTGATAATCTAGAAGAGGGTGAAGAGGTTTTTTCAAAAAACACATCATTATTGTTTAAAACACTGCACGTAGTAAGGTTTTTTGATAGAAAGCGTCACGTACTGATATATTTAGTTTATAGCGACAAACTTGTTGATGGTTCCCC
This sequence comes from Magnetococcales bacterium, assembly GCA_015232795.1. Lineage (GTDB taxonomy): Bacteria > Pseudomonadota > Magnetococcia > Magnetococcales > JADFYX01. The sequence goes on along the minus strand of JADFYX010000054.1, from coordinate 3,220 downwards.
AAAAAATTCTATATCAACAGTACCAATTATGCCTTGGAGAAAATAGTTTTTTAAGCCTAGATTTGACATTAGGTTCCACAATATGATTAGACTGATATTATTTTGCTGCATGAAAAAGCCACTCTCTGGATGCTGTTTTTTTTGAGAATAACAACATTATTATACGTGCTCAGTATATATTGATCACCTGTTTTTATTCTTTGTTTTAGAGATTGTTTTAACAACATCAATCAGTATTTAGGAGCACACAATGGCTATCCGCTTGGAGAATTACCTTCCTCACAAAACATTTGCAAAATTTCAATTAGCTGCCGATAATCTAGAAACACCGTTCCTTCTTATTGATACCGAGATAGTTGCCCAGAACATGCGTGAGTTGGCATCATGCTTTCCTTTTGCCAAAATTTACTATGCAGTCAAGGCTAACCCTGCAACCCAAATAATCTCCTTGCTCCGTGACATGGGTGCCAACTTTGATGTAGCTTCGACCTATGAATTGGATCTGGTCCTCGGTCAAGGAGTATCTCCAGACCGGGTAAGTTATGGAAATACCATAAAAAAAAGGAAGGATATCCAGTATTTCTTTCAGAAGGGGGTAACACTTTTTGTAACTGATGCTGAAGCCGATCTACGTAATATCGCCGAACTTGCCCCTGGAGCAAGGGTTTTTGTCAGGATACTCACTGAAGGTGGACATACAGCCGATTGGCCACTCTCTCGCAAGTTCGGTTGCCAAGCTGATATGGTCATGGATCTTCTTATCCTAAGCCAAGAACTTGGAGTTATACCATATGGGGCCTCTTTCCATGTGGGATCACAACAACGGGATATAGGTGCCTGGGATGCCGCTATCGATAAGGTTCGGGTGATTTTCCGGCGTCTCCAAAAAGAGAACGATATTCACCTGCAGATGATCAATCTTGGTGGTGGTTTTCCAGGAAACTATCTCAGCCTCACCAACGATCTCTCTACTTACGCTACAGAAATTACCCGGTTTCTACAAGAAGACTTTGGCGATTCACTCCCGGAAATCATCCTTGAGCCAGGCCGTTCCATGGTAGCATCTGCAGGTGTACTGGTAAGTGAGGTTGTTTTGATCTCTAGGAAGTCAAACACCGCCCTTTATCGATGGGTCTTTCAAGATGTGGGAATGTTTTCCGGTCTTATTGAGACTCTTGGCGAGGCCATAAAATACCCAATTTACACTACCCGTTCTGGTCCTGAAGAGGACGTTGTACTGGCTGGTCCTACTTGTGATAGTGCTGATGTCCTTTACGAAAATTTTCACTATGCACTTCCACTTGACATGACCATTGGAGACCGCCTCTACTGGCTCTCGACTGGAGCCTATACCTCAAGTTATAGCTCTATAGGATTCAACGGTTTTCCGCCGTTAAAGACATACTTTTTATAAAAACCTGGATTTAAACATGCAGAGTAGAAAATCGTGTTTTTTATCCAGCTATTACCTCTCTTGCCCCTGCTTCTAGACAAAAGTTCTGGAGTTTTCCTAAGGCTTTTTTCTCTAACTGTCGAATTCTTTCTCTGCTTACAGAAAATAAAACAGCCAGATCTTCCAGAGTCTTAGGTTCATCTGACAAAAACCTCTCACGAATTATTGTTTGATCTCTCGGATCAAGATAGCTTATTCCTTTCTCAAACAGGTTTGATAAAAACTGTTTTTGATTTGTTAAAATCATCACTTCTTCCTGATTCAGGCTGTCATCTGAAATAGTGTCCAGCATTTTTCCATTCCCATCAGCAGTTGGCTGGTCCAATGAAATTTCTCCTCCAGATAACCTGAGATCCATGTTGAGAATTGTCTCCGTATCCGTTCCAAAATGTTTCGCTAATTCTTCTGCATCATCCCAGTTGAGCATAGCCAAATCTTTTTTAGCATTTCTCAGTTTAAAAAATAGTTTGCGTTTCATGCCAGTTGTAGCAATCTTTATCAAACTCCATGAGTTCAGGATTAGATCATGAATGGCAGCCCGAATCCACCAGATTGCGTAGGTTGAAAGACGTGCACCCAAAAGCGGATTGAACTTTTTAATGGCGTACATCAACCCAATTGTTCCTTCTTGAACCAAATCTTGTACCGGAACTCCATAGAAGCGATATTGCATGGCGGTTTTATATACCAACCTTAAATGAGAAATCACAAGAGTTTGGGCGACTGAAGAATCTTTTTCATCTCTGTATCTCATAGCCAGTATCAACTCTTCTTCAGCAGAGAGAATTGGAGCCATCATTGACTTCGCAATAAAGGCTCTAAAAACAGAATCAGACCTATCAATAGGTACTGGATAAAAATGTTGCCTAGTTACAAGTGCTCTACTCATTTGGATGGTCCAATTTTTTCAATTCAAAGTTTATTAAGATGCTACAGCAACCAATGGTTTTTGATAAAATATGCATCTGGTACGCGATATATTAGGCAGCGTATTCATTGCTAACTCTACTTGATAGTTAAATATTTAGTTGACCTAATCTTTATCCGTTGCCACTAAATCCTAGTAGGTGAATTTCAAAAAGCTCTAAGTCCAACTTCTCTTTTTTCATACGCGCTACTTCTCCAAATTGTATATAACATTTATCATTATCTATGGCCATATGTTGAAATTTCAGTTTGCCTGACTCATTATCAGGATCTTGCGCTTGCATACGAACAAGTTTTGTACCTGTTAATTCTAAGTTGATCAGTTTTATGTTCGACATGGTCTTCCTACATTGTAAATTGTTAAACTCAATAATGAGGCTATTCTTGTAAGTAGACAATATGGCACAAACATTTAAAATGTAAAACTAATAATTCTCATTAATATCATCATATTTTTAAATCAAACTTAATCTATGGTGACGTTAATATAATGATGTTGAAATATTTAAATGGTGATGATCAATTATTACAAAACTGGATAAGATCGGAACAATTCACCTTCTTTTCATTGCCAAATAATAAACAGAATAACTATATGATATTTTGGTAATATTTATTTTAAGAGTGGTTTTCTAGATTAAAATCTAAGACAATTCAAGAGAAAGTTACTTTCAAAAAAACAACTCTTGAGAATTTTTTTTGTCTCCCCCCTTGTATCCAATAAAACAGCTCTTATCTCATGTCTAAGGTATCAAGGGATACCGTGACACAACAAAGTAACAACCCAATAAAATTTAGCAGGAGAATTAAAATGACCACACTTGTTAATTATGACCCCTT
>JADFYX010000053.1 GCA_015232795.1 Magnetococcales bacterium | reverse complement strand
CCATCACTTTTTCAACAGTAGCTTTAGGTATTACAGCTGTAGCCATTATTTTAGCTGCTCCAAGCATAATTTATAATTCATTAAAGTTTATTATTGCATAGTTAAGCTTGAAAAATGTCAATATTTGTAATTTGGGAGTAACTCAATGAATAATCAACAAACCCTCAACACCAACTCAATTATTGTTACTGCTTTTTTGGGGCTCTTGGCAGTTACACTTATTTTTTCTTCACCATATTTAATCTGGAACACCTTGCATTTAGTATCTATATTTTAACAAATGATTCAAAAGTTGTAACTACCTACCTGTAAATGATCTATAGATGTATTTTTAGCTCTGGCAACTGAAATAATAAACTCCAAATGCCAGAGCTATGGTAATAATAAATGCTTAAAATCTACCACTAATACTCTGCATTTGATCTTAGTCAATTTAACCTCTTAAAATGAGGTTTGATGCTTGTTGACGAACAGTTCTGGCTCCCGTATCATATCCCTATGATTCGACAAACAGTAGCTGTCAGCACAGATCTGACCAAACCCATTTATTTGCCTGGCACGACGGTAAAAAATCTTATTACCAATAATAAGGTAAAGGTTGCTTTTACCGTTGTTACAGATATATCAATGTGCCTCAGCACGTATTTTGTGCCAACGGCTATTTCCAGGTTACAGCAAATATTTTTACTGATATTTGCACTTGCGTTTATCTACCCAACTTTAAATCACGCTCAGGGTTTAACAACCCAAAGACAGGAAACCCTTATCCACATGTTGAAACATGATTGCGGTTCTTGCCATGGGTTGACCATGAAAGGTGGTTTGGGTCCTCCCCTTACACCGGATGCCCTTGCAGGTAAAGATATAGATTTTCTTGCTGACACAGTTTTTTTTGGTATACCGGAGCAAGCCATGCCCCCTTGGGAAGGTCTGCTAAGTCGCGAGGAAATTGTTTGGTTGATTAGCCAGTTAAAGAAGGGAATTCCCCAATAATGAAACATACACTAACAACAATTTTACTTGTTCTCTCCTTCCTTTTGACGGGGTGTGGAGCCTCTTTGCGAGGAGTGGGTGATATGGGGTTGGTAATTGAGCGTGCTTCGGGAAGCATTAAAGTGGTAGAGACCACCAATAAAACAATTCTTGGTAGTGTAAAAGGTTTGGGGGATCTATCCCACGCCTCTGCGGTATATTCCAGAGATGGTCGTTACGCTTATCTGTTTGGTCGTGATGGTGGTTTAAGTAAAATTGATATTTTAACTAGCACCCTTGTTAAGCGGGTTATTCAGGGTGGTAACAGCATTGGTGGTGCTATCTCTCAGGATGGACGACTCGTAGCAGTCTCTAATTATTCTCCAGGAGGGGTTAGGGTATTTGATGCTACCACTCTTGAGCTAGTAGCAGATATTCCAGCAGTTGGTGAAGATGGCGAGCTATCCAAGGTGGTGGGGTTGGTTGACGTACCTGGGCAGAAGTTTGTTTTCAGCCTTTTTGATGCCGGTGAAATCTGGATAGCCGACATGAGCAATGTTGCTGCCCCTAAAATTACCAAATTCAAAGAGATTGGTGAAAAACCCTATGATGGACTTGTTACCCCTGATGGAAGGTTTTATATAGCTGGGTTATTTGGTGAGGATGGTCTTGCCCTTCTAGATTTGTGGAACACTGAAAAAGGTGTAAAAAAAATTCTTACAAATTATGGCAAAGGGGAAAAAAAGCTACCTGTTTATAAAATGCCCCACTTAGAAGGGTGGGCTATAGCCGGAGGCATGGCTTTTTTACCAGCGGTAGGTAGACATGAAATTTTGGTTGTTGATACTAATACCTGGGAGGAAAAAGGGCGGATTCCTGTCCACAGCCAGCCGGTATTTGCCATGGGTCGTCCTGATGGACGGCAGGTATGGGTTAACTTTGCCTTTCCTAAAAATGACACATTGCAGATAATTGATGTGCAAACTTTGCAAGTGGTTAAAACCCTAAAACCGGGTAATGGTGTGATGCATATGGAGTTTACCCCCCGTGGTGAACATGTTTGGGTATCAGTACGAGATCTCGATCGGGTAGAAGTTTACAATACAGATAGTTTTGAAAGACTGTCTGCTCTTACGGTAGAAAAGCCTAGTGGTATCTTTTTTACCTCAAGAGCGCATAAAATAGGGCTGTAGTTAGTATGAAGGATGATCCACATCTGGGTTTGTCGGCTATTGAATGGCAGCTTTTAAATGCCTTTCAACATGATTTTCCTTTAGTAGCAGAACCATATAAAGAGATAGGCCGCCAGTTGGGAATCAGCGAAGATGAGGTTTTGCAACAGTTGCAACATCTTCATGAATGTGGAATGGTCTCAAGGGTAGGTTGCGTTTTGCGCAATGGAGCCCTTGGGGTAAGTACGTTAGCTGCAATGGAGGTTGCTCCCGATGATATTGATCGGGTAGCGGATATTGTAAACAGTTTTAGTGAAGTAAACCATAACTATGAGCGGGAAAATACCTTAAACCTATGGTTTGTGGTGACTGCTCGTTCAAATGAACGGCTAGTTGAAATATTAGCCGAGATTGAGTCTAAAAGTGGCTCCCCTGTTTTAATGTTACCAATGGAGGCAAATTTCCATATTAATTTGGGATTTCCCATCCACTGATAAAAGCGTAAATGTTGGTCATAAGTATGCAGATAGTAAATGAAAAAGAGTCAGACCTTCTTGAGGTTATCCAAACTGGTTTTCCACTGAGCCCAAGACCATTTCAGGATATTGGTCATGCAATTGGACTATCTGAGTCAGAGGTTATTGCTATTCTCAAAGGTTTGAGCGAGCGTGGAGTTATAAAACGCATTGGGGTAGTCGTTCGCCATCGTGAGTTGGGGTTTAAAGCCAACGCCATGGTGGTTTGGAATGTTCCGGACGATTTAGTACCACAAAAGGGTAAACTTATAGGAGAGATGGAATTTGTTAACCTCTGCTATCTTCGTAGACGTTCTCTACCACGTTGGCCCTATAATCTATATTGCATGATCCACGGACGGCAACGTAGTGAGGTGTTAGATAATATTGCCAAGTTGGAAGCTCACTGCGGTATGGAAGATATTGCAAAAGAGGTGCTATTTAGCCAACGCCGTTATAAACAGCAAGGTGCTCATTATTTCGCAACTAAACCTAGCCAATCCCAAACGATTTAAAAATGATAACAATCGATGTAATATCTCGTTCTATAATCAATAATTTACAGATCGGTTTTCCATTAAGCAGGCAACCTTTCGCTGCTGTGGCAGAAGAGTTGGATATCAGTGAGTATATTTTGGTAACACGTCTGCAAACAATGTTATCTCACGGCTTTCTTACCCGTTTCGGGCCACTTTTTAATGCTGAACAGATGGGGGGAGGCTTAACTCTTGCTGCCATGTCTGTTGGAGATGATGAGTTTGACTCAATGGCACAAATAGTAAATGCCATGCCAGAGGTAGCCCATAATTATGCCCGTGACCACACCCTAAACATGTGGTTTGTACTGGCTACCGAAACTGCCGATGGTATTCAAGCAGCAGTTGATAAAATAGAAAAACAGACCGGGCATAAGGTTTTTAACCTGCCAAAGCTCGAAGAGTACCGCCTTGGCTTTAAACTAAAACTTGATGATGCTGGAGCAATTGATACCGTACCTTTAGAGACCTCTGCATACCTTAAATCGGGTAAGGATAAGGGGTTTGAACCGACAAAAGATGAAAGGGCGGTTATCACAGCTACCCAAGAGGGGCTTCCCCTTACACAATACCCATATGAAGATGTTGCCAAAAGTATTGGTATGACAGAGGTACAATTAATAAACCACTTAACTACAATGTTAGAGCGGGGTTGGATTCGTCGTATTGGTGTAGTGCCAAATCACATTAAGTTAGGGCTGAAAGGCAACGGTATGTCGGTTTGGAACCTGCCTGACGAAAAGATCAAAACCATTGGTGAAAAAATCGGCTCTTTAGGGTATGTAAGCCACTGCTATAAACGCCCCCGTAATGAACCAGAATGGAGTTATAATCTGTTTGTTATGGTGCATGGTAGTGATAGATCAATAGTCAATAAAAGGGTTGAGGAAATCTCCCAAATGTTGGGAGATGATAATATGGGACATGAAATTTTGTATAGCTCTAAAATTTTAAAAAAGAGTGGTATGCGTTTGAAAACGTAGTAGTATTTATCCATGATTGTGAAATAAAATTACGGTAGATCTTTAATGTTCAGACTATCCCAAATAATGGCTTCTCTATTCAGCCAAAAACCCCAAAGGTCACCAAGTAAAGCACGTTCTGCTACTGGTCCGGTTGTTGTGTGGAATGTTATCCGCCGTTGTAACCTTAGCTGTCGCCACTGTTATACCTCCTCAACAGATAAAGATTTTTCTGGCGAGTTAAGCACACAAGAGGTGTTTCGGGTTTTGCATGAGCTAAAAGAGTTTGCAGTTCCAGCAGTTATTCTCTCGGGTGGGGAACCTCTGCTGCGGCCTGATATTTTTGAAATAGCAACATACGCTAAAAAGTTGGGATTTTATCTGGGGTTATCAAGTAATGGCACCTTGATGGACAAAACCATGGCTCAAAAAATTGCCAATGCTGGTTTTGATTATGTGGGTGTAAGTTTAGATGGTTTAAAAGAAAAACATGATTTTATCAGAGGCCGGGTAGGTGCCTTTGATGAGTCTATAAACGGTATTCGTAACTGTAGTGAATTAGGGGTTAAAGCGGGTATTCGTTTTACCCCCACCAATGATAATATCGCAGATTTACCAGCACTTTTTGCGTTGATGGAAGAAGAGTCCATAGACCGTTTTTATCTCTCCCACTGGAACTATGCTGGACGGGGTAACGCCAACCGTAAAGAGGATGCTGCCCACTTAGCCACAAGAGAGTTGGTGGAGTCTCTCATCAACAGTGCCAAGCATGATTTGGATGTTGGGTCCCCCCGTGAGTTTGTAACTGGTAACAACGATGCAGACGGAGTTTTTTTTCTTATGTGGATAGCTAAAAATCATCCTCAAAAATTTAAGGCGGCAGAGCAGATGCTACTAAAATGGGGTGGCAACGCATCCGGGGTAGGTATAGCCAATATTGATAATCAGGGTCATGTACACCCTGATATTTTTTGGTGGAACTACTCTTTAGGAGATCTTAAAAAAAATTCTTTTGCCCAAATATGGGGTTCCCAGGATCAGCTTTTGCAAGGTTTGCGACAACGGCCCAGACCCGTAACAGGGCGTTGTGGTGCCTGTAAATATCTTGCTATTTGTGGTGGTAACACCCGTGTGCGTGCTTATCAACAAGATGGAGATTTTTGGAGTGAAGATCCCGGCTGTTATCTCAATGATGAAGAGATAGGGGTAACTACAAATAATAAAACAAAAAAACCAGCATTGGGCATGGTGAACACTCTGCTTTTTGCCATTTTATTTACTTTCTCCATGTTTGCACCCAATTTTGTATCTTTAGCCCAAGCCCAATCTTATGAACAGGCTCAAGCACTAGAAGTAGAGGGGGTATATCAACAAAATTGCGCCCAGTGTCACCACCCAGAACGTTTTGGTGGTATGGGGCCAGCTCTGCTGCCTGAAAATTTAAAACGTCTGCGTCCGGCAAAAGCCTTGACGGTTATAAGTGAAGGCCGTCCCATAACCCAGATGCCCGCCTTTGCTGAAATATTATCCAAAGATGAAATTAAATCCCTTGTTAAATTTATATACACCCCATTACCGAAAATACCAAAGTGGGGCATGGGAGAGATTAAAGCCAGCCGGGTTGAGCATATACCTTTAAGTAGCCTGCCTAATAAACCAGTACACAATGCAGAACTATTGAACATGTTCATAGTGGTAGAGCTGGAAGACCACCACGCCACCATACTTGATGGTGATCTTCTAAAACCAATTCACCGTTTTCCTACCCGTTTTGCCCTACACGGTGGACCAAAATATTCCCCCGATGGGCGTTTTGTCTATTTTGGCTCTCGTGATGGCTGGGTTAGTAAATTTGATATGTTTAGCCTGAAAGTGGTGGCAGAAATAAGGGCCGGTATAAACATGCGAAACGTGGCTATCTCTGGTGACGGTAAAACCATAATGGCGGCAAACTATCTGCCCCATACTCTGGTTGCAATCGATGCCGAAACTATGCAGCCTTTGCAAGTTATTGAAGTTGCAGATAATAAAAGTGGCCAGAGTTCACGTATAAGTGCCGTATATGTAGCCCCACCCCGCAACAGTTTTATCGCAGCCCTAAAAGATATGAAAGAGGTTTGGGAGATCCCCTATGACCGTGATGGAAAAGTATCGTCAACTGCTGAACCTATGTTTAAAGAACGCCGTATCCATCTAGACGATTATCTAGATGATTTTTTCTTTACCCAAAACTATCGTTATCTCATTGGAGCCTCCAGAGATGGTGGTAAAGGGCAGGTGATAGATATGAATGTCGGCAAGCGCATTGCCAGCATTGATATTCCTGGAATGCCCCATTTGGGTTCTGGTATCACTTGGAAATGGCAAGGTCGAGATGTTATGGCTACACCCAACTTAAAAGAGGGGGTGGTTTCGGTAATTGACCTAAAAACCTGGGAAGTGATAAAACGTATAAAGACCAAAGGACCAGGCTTTTTTATGCGTAGCCATGAAAAAACCCCATATGCTTGGGTAGATGTCTTTTTTGGTCCCAATAGTGATCTGGTTCATGTGATAGATAAATCCACATTGCAGATAGTAAAAACTTTACGTCCAGCTCCAGGCAAAACCTCCGCACATGTAGAGTTTACCAGAGATGGTCGTTATGCACTGCTGAGTATTTGGGATAAAGAAGGAGCCTTGGTGATATATGATGGAGATACCCTAGAAGAGGTAAAGCGGATACCTATGAAAAAACCGTCGGGTAAATATAACGTCTACAATAAAATCACCCGTTCATCAGGAACAAGTCATTAAGTCTATATTAATCCACAATTATGCATTTACCTATGGAGCCATGAGCGCATATTTTACCACTTCGCCAGCGGGCTCCCTCTAGGTTGGTACGTGTAAAATTTACACCTAGAATATTTGCACCAAAAAGAGTTGCACCTCGCAGGTCAGCATCGGTAAGATCGGCATCCTTAAGAAATGCCCCAACCATATAGGCTTTTTGCAAATTGGCACCTTTTAGGTTACAGCCACCAAGATTTGCCTGATCCAAATAGGTGTTGTCCATTTTTGCTCCCGCCAAGTTGGAGTTACCCATGTTGGTCTGCTCCATTTTGGCGTAACTTAAGTCAGCTCCCATAAGGATGGCGCCAGTTAGGTTGGTTTTGTAGAGTTTGGCTTTTATTAGGTTGGCTTGTGAAAGGTCTGCCCCTTGCAGCTTTGCTCCTTGTAAAAAAGCCCCAGGAATGTTGGCATTTTTAAGGTTGGCATTTTTAAGGTCACAGCTAACACACATTCTACTTTTTAAAAGTTTTGCTACCTTTACAGGATCAAAAGCCAAAGCTTCTGAGAAGAACAAAGGAATAACCAGTAGCCAAACAGCGGGAAGAAAAAAAAGCAATACTCTCATTTAAAAAAAACCTCTATAAAACTAAATTTGACCTTTTGCGATCCATGATAGCTGTTTATATATATACCATATCCAGCTATCCATATAGTAAGGTGACTTTCTTTTTTGTATTTTTACTCTATCAGGATCTTGTCAATTTCCCAAATAAAACTATATTTAATACTGTGTCATTTTCGTTATAATTGTACAAATGGGACTTGTTTGCTATCATCAATAAAATTTGTATTACAAAAGAGTTTAGCTATTATTCTCGCTCTAAATATTAAAATGGGCAAATTTCAAATTAGAGGTACAAACGGACAATGAAAAAGCGGGAAGAATACGATAGAATTCTTAAGGGTATTTTCCTTTTTTCTGCTCTTACAAAAGAGCAGCTAGCTGAAGTTAAAAAGAGTATGAGGGTGGTTAAAATTACGGCTAATCAGCCTATTTTTGATACCGAAACTAAAGCAGACAGTTTTTTTGTTCTTGTTGATGGTCAGATAAAATTATATCGACTTTTTAAGAACGGTTCCGAAAAAATTATTGAGATAATAAGACCAGGGGAGGTTTTTGCCTCTGCTGTCATGTTTATGGAGATTGATAACTATCCAGTTTGTGCTGATTCTCTTCAAGAAAGCACCATATTATCATTCAATAATAAACAGTTTATAAGTATTTTAAGAGAGTCCCCAGAGACCTGCCTGCGTATGATGGCTACCATGAGCCATAGGTTGCGTAGGCAACTTACAGAGATTGATAAATTATATTTAAAAAGTGCCCACAAAAGGTTGCTTAACTATCTTGTAGAGCATATGAAAATTGTTGGTGATAATGTGGGTTTGGTCAAGCTTGACTCAGCCAAAAGAGTTGTTGCCTCAAACCTCTCCATTCAGCCAGAAACATTCTCTCGTGCTTTAAAAAAGCTCAACGAAGAACAGTTGATAGCGGTTGAAGGTCGTTTGATACATATACCTGATGTGGCAAAGTTAAAATTTTATGTAGATGATTAATCTAGCCCGGATATTTCATATTACAACTATTGCTGGGGCATTGCTTGAGAAGCAAATATCATTGTAATAGTTAGCCATACCACCCAGATAAGCAGCAGTTGTACCCCTGACAGTTTAAATGGTTTTTTAGTGTGAAGCACCTCCTCTTTAGCGTTTTGTCTCTTTTGCACTGCCTGTAACGGGGTTAAATGCTCCAGGCTTATTTGCGTAATTTGTTCATTATAAATAGTGCAATAGCGTTTTAAAGTATCGTACAAACTTTCGTTGGCAACAAAGTGTTTGCTACCCGTTATCTTTGTAAACATCTCAATAGAATTAACTGTAATTATGCTCTCATTGCCTGTTTGCTGGGTTAATATGTGTTGGATATCCAGTTTGTTACAGGCTTGATCAAATGGGTGGACTCCTGTTGGTTTTTTTTCATAGGAGCCGTCAGTAAATGTAGCGTTTTGTAGGGTGAGAACACGGGTGATAATAAATGGAGATGCTTTGGCTAAGTTATGTATAAATGAAGCGGCAAATGGAGCATCATAATTATCGCTAATCTCAAAGTAGAGCCAATGTGTTGCCATATCAATGGCGATAAACAGGTACTGTTGGCTATCCTCTTGGGCCACTATTGGCAGAGGTTCAATATTTAAATTTATAAAGCCAAGGTTATAGTTTTTACCGGTTTTATAAAGTTGCTGGTTATCTCTGTTTTGCAGTTTATCTTCATTTTCGTGGGAGCTATTATGCTTTTTTAAGCAACTTGCTAAATCAGAGATGGATATATCTTCTTGTATAAACTCCTGGGCGATAATTAACAGGTCGTTTAGAGGCAGCAGCATGTTTTTACTAAGAGCTATAAGTATAGTCTCTTGAGATTTAGTTAATGTGTTGCTTTTGTTAAGTTTAGCTTCCATTTTATTCCTACTTGATAATATATATACAAAGTGTAGAAGTTGATCAAAACTGCTATTGCAAAAGCCGTTTTATAGCAACTGTATTACGGTGTATGCTATGACAGCGACCACAGACGGTATATCCCAACTCACCCATTAGTCGTCCACTCTTTTTTGTTTTTCCCGGCTCTTTGAGAACCTCAATTAGTCTGTCCATGGTGTTAAAAGTTTTGTCTCCAAGAATCCGTTGTGTGGGTTCTTTATCTTTATGGCAAGATATGCAACTATCTTTTAGGGAGCTTAATTTTTTAGAAACCTGTTTAGCAAAATGGCGAGCTTCATCTGGGTGCAGGTCGGCTCGGGCTATTTTTAAATTATTTATATCCCGGTGTAGAGATTTCATAAAAGTACGGTAGTTTATTAAATCTATACCATTTTCACCTTTGACTTTTACCTTGCTAAAATCTGCACTTCTATAAATTGCTGTAGATATGGCTTTAAACTCCCCATGACAGGATTTGCAACTCTGGCGGATTTTTTTAAGAGCTTTTTGTACCCCGGATATATCTTTTTTAGCAGTGGCTTTTTCTAATAATTCCACAGCAGCAAAATCAACTTGTTGGGCCCATTCTGGTACCATTTTTGGAATACGGCGGTAATTTTCTGCAAATATTGTTGCCCAGCGGGCCATAGATGCGGCATCTCCTTTTTCGCTATAAAGAGCAACAGCTTGTGATGTCTCGCCTAAGCGAAACATAAGATGGAGCCAGACCTGTCTTTTATTCTGGGGTTTATACCACTGTGCTAAAGAGTCTGGGGGTAGAGATAACTCTCTTTTCTCCCCAGAAATTGCAGGATTAGCTGTAATAAGGCTAAACAGAACTGTCAACACTATTACAAGCAATAAAGAAGAAAATTTAGGCAAAGTTATTTTGTGCATATTTGTAAAATCCTTGTTAAATATAAACTATCAAGAAAAATATCAAGGTTCTTCACCCTGCTTAATAGGTTTGTCGAATATAGACCATTGATGCATGGAGCCATCATAAAGCTGTGCTTTTTTGTTGCCAAGAAGTTCATGGAGAATAAACCATTCTAAGCTGGCATAGTTACCAGAATCACAATAGAGAATAGTTGGGCTGTTTAAATCAATATCCATCATATCAGCTATCTCAACTATCTCATCCATGGTTTGAAACCAAATTGCCGATCTCTTCTGTCTGCTTAAAGATTGGATAGGCAGGCTTAATGCACCGGGTATGTGGCCTCTGTTTTTTGCCGATACAAAAGCCTTGTTTACTTTTTCTCCCTCATAATATTCCAAACCCCGAACATCCAATATCTGTCTTTTTTGTTGTAGGGCGGTGGTTACATCTTTTAAATTTGCAAGAATTTCTGAATTTGCTTTTTTAGTTTGATAAGTTGTTTTTTTGACCGATTTCTCTCGGTTTTGCAATGGTCTGTTTTCTGAATGCCAGAGAGCATTTCCCCCGATTAAAATGGCAACCGCATTATGAGAAAAATATTTAATGGTCCAGTATAGCCTGGTAACAGCGGTTAACTCAAAAAGATGTCTCCCAGGGCTGGTGATAATAATAATATCACTGTTTTTTACTCCAGTCTGAGACATTAAATTTGCAAAAGATTTTCTATCTAATGCCATAGCTTTTAGCTGTTTACCATCAAGGTTTATCACTCTTGTTACCTTGGCAAAATCAACAAGCACAGCACCGGGAATAAAGCTATCTTTGTTTGGGGTAGGGGTATCTTTTTCAACTCTGCGTACATCTAATAGAACAACATTATTTAAATTTTGAGATAGCCACTGTGTTGAAACCATAGGCCCAGGCAGGGTGTAAGCCTCTGCATCTGGTAATATAAAAAAGTTGCCCAATGCTATCAGACAAAACAGGGTGGTTATAAATATGGGTTTTAAAAATTTCATAATTTTTCCCATTTATCCCATGTTCCTGTTAACATGCTGGGAAATATTTTCATAGCTTGTGATATTTGAGAACGATCGTTTTTAAAGGGAACGTGGCTGTCAGCTTGATCATCTTCTAAGGTTATGCCCCAAATTGGTTTGCTGTCAAATGGGAGCATTGAATAGCGCACATCCCCAATTATTTTTGGATTATCAGGATGTTTGGCAATATATCCATCGCTAAAATGGTTAAAACGATAGATATCTTTTACCAAGGTGGAATCTTTAGGCCATTTGGCTAAATCTTTTTCAAAGTTAAACCGTGGTATGGACTCCCCAGAAAAATAGAGGGGTGATGATAACGGGCTTACCCTTACTGCTGTAATGTAATATCTGTCATCACTTTGATAAACTGTGCGCCACACTAATAAATTGCCCATGGTGGGTTTAACCAC
>JADFYX010000052.1 GCA_015232795.1 Magnetococcales bacterium | reverse complement strand
TAAGCTATGGCCAGTTTGGAAACTTTTTCGCCATTATCATAACGGTTGATAATTTCAAAATTTCTTAAAGATTTATTAGCTCTACTACCCCTAACGATAGTTAAAGTCTCGCCACCAAAATAGTCGCTCATCTTCTGCGCAGCTTCAGAGCCTAAAAGTGCGTTCAATTTATGTTGGGCTTTAAGCTTACGAGGGATAAACAGACGGGTTCCGCCACACTTATTGAGCAAAGTCATTACTCCCTGCAAACCAACTATCGATTTTATTTCAACCATAGATTCAGGCAAAGCACCACTATTTGCCATTTTAAAACTACCGTCACACACAGTTCTACTTTCCATCATAAAGTTCCCTTTTCAGCAAGTTTTTAGGTATTACACATTATTTCCGCACTATATTTCCTGTTTTTAGTATATGAGTTATTTATAAGTTCGGTTTGTGCGATTATTTATATCTATTATCGTCTTTGCAGTTCGGTTTAGTTAAAGAAATTTCCTACAACCTAGATAAACAACATTTTTTTTTAAAACAATAATTAATGATAGTATATTTAATTTTTAGCTTTTTTCTGTGTGTAAACTTATATCTATATGCTATTATATGTTGGTATTTTAACTTTGGTAAGGATTTGACATGCCAACAGAACAGGTTAAACCCGGCTTTTTAGACAGATTGCGGCAGATGATTGGCAAACAGGCACCTTATGCATGGGCCAGAGATGTTGGTATTGGTAAGTCAACTTTTGATGGTATATGGAAAAAAGGGGCGCAACCCCAGCTTAGAACTCTGTTGAAAATTGCCTGGAAAACCGACATATCCTTAAGCTGGCTATTAACAGGCAAAGGGTCGAGTCGTATTAGGGACAGTGCTACGGCAATATCCAGTAGTAATATAACAACCCAGCAAACAAAGATGATGAGCTATATTTTAGCAGCAAGTCAAAACAGTGCAGATTTTGGATTTTCAACACCAGCAGGTGAACTAAATGAACAACAGGAAGATTATCTGGCATTCACAACTACCTGGATTACCCAAGAGATGAAACTGGACCCAAAAGAGCTGGCTCTGGTTACCGTGCAAGGGGATAGCATGTCCCCAACTCTAAATACTGGAGATCTGCTACTTTTAGATAGAAGAGAAAAGCAAATGGGTAACGATGGTATTTATGTGATACAGCAAGATAACAACCTGATTGCCAAAAGGTTACAACGGGGAGTAGACGGTTCTGTTATGGTTAAAAATGATAACCATGCCTATGAAACCCAGACCCTACTACCTGAAGAGGTAAAAAACTTAAAAATAGTTGGCAGGGTTAAATGGACAGGACAGAGAGTGTAAAAACAGTTATCCCTAGCAAATGTCAGCTAGAAACTCTTTAACTAAAATATACTTAGGCCGCATAACTACTGATCTTTGGGCCACACAAATATTTGCTTATTCTCCACTATTACACTCTTTTTTTAGCATCTGACAACCTTGTTTATCCCCTAGATTACAGGCACTTTTCAGATCAATACACATCTTGGACAGTTGCCGAAGATCTTGATATGCAAATGCTCTGGCAAAGTAGTAGACTGCCTCATCTCCAGTTAAAGATATTGCTTTATTATAATCTTGCAAAGATGCACTAGCTTCACCGGATGCAGCATAGGCAGTAGCCCTGACAAAATAGTAGCTGGCAATTTTGGGAAATTTATTAATACCGATGTTAAAGTCGCTGATTGCTGCTGCATATTTACCCATTTTTGCCAGCACTCGCCCTCTGGCGATATAGACTTCAAACAGCTTTTCATCAATATTCAGAGCTTTATTAAAATCAGCTTGGGCATCTTCAAAACGCCCCATGTCACTCTTGGTCAGACCCCGCTCATAGTACCCATTTGCCACTTTTGGTGAAAGCTTTATGCCTTTGTTTAAATCTTTGAGTGAGCGGGTATACTCCTTGATATTACGGTAGGCACTCCCCCTAAGCACCAATACTCTGGCGGAATTTTTAGCGATCCCTAAAACTTGATTAAAATCTTGGATAGCACGGTTGTAATTTGCCAATTTAAGATAGGCCTGCCCACGACCAATCAAGGCATCAACATCCATATAATCTTCTATCAAAGCCTCATCAAAAGAGGCAACAGCCATCCTGTAACGACCCGCAGAAAGCTCTTTTAAACCACGAGAATAATATCCGCGTATCAACAATACAGAAGGCTCTAAAGATCTGCTCTTATCTGGTTTAACATTATTAGCCTCAACAACTGGCAAGGATTTTTTTGCTGCAACCCTTTCAACTGGCTTTTCTTTTATTAATTTAGGAGATTGGGTTTTAAGGGGTTTTTCAACCTTTGCTCTGCGCTTGGGTTTGCTTGTTGTAGTAGCAGTAGTTTTACTTGGTACAACTGGCACAACGACAGCACTCTTTTTCTTATTATCAATACTTGATGGCCATTTTATCACCCGACGGCTAAATTTAAGTACTAAATCTTTGGCAATATTGTCATCAGCAAATGTTGCAGGTAAATTATTTGCTACGCTAGGCTTGTTATGTTTAACAGAATTTGCAACAAATCTTTCATTAAGCTTGCTAACCGCTTTTTTTACGCCATTTGTTAATGGTGGCAGTTGTACCGCTTTTTCTCTTTTTACCGTTGCTTTTGTAGAAGATTTAACTAACGAAGAGGCTAGTGTTGCGACCATAACTGGTTTTTTAATTTTTAATTTAGGCTGTGGAGTAGCAACCGGGACAGTAGGAGCAGTCATACTGGCCTTTTTTCTGTTAATCTTT
This sequence comes from Magnetococcales bacterium, assembly GCA_015232795.1. GTDB lineage: Bacteria > Pseudomonadota > Magnetococcia > Magnetococcales > JADFYX01. The sequence continues at coordinate 9,066 of JADFYX010000052.1, read as the reverse complement.
GACTCTGTTACAACCACTTTTACTTTCGAGCTATCTGCCATTTTTTTAGGTATGGAAGCAACCTTTTTTGCATCTTTAACCTTTGGGGACAAATGCTCTTTCTTACCTGAAACAGAAACTATACCAAGGGTTGGATCAACCACCACTAAAGTAGCTTTTTTAACTGCAGGCTTAATGGGCTGAACCTTGACTGGAATAGAGGCAGGAACCTGAGCCTCAACTTTTGCTGGAATAGGAGCAGGAACCTGAGCCTCAACTTTTGCTGGAATAGGGGCGGGAACCTGAGCCTGAACCTTGGCTGGAATAGGGGCAGGAACCTGAGCCTGAACTTTGGGCTGTACCTGCTTCTGGGGTTGCACTCCAACTTGATAATTGCCAGGCGGTTTAACTTCAGACTTAGATGTTACTCCTTGGGTTGCTACATTTGCTGGCCCTTGAGGAACAATATATTGTTTGGGAGTTAACGGCTTTACAGGTACAGGGGCAATCTTTGCAACCGGTTGACTTAGCTGGACACTCTTTTGCACAGGCTGTGCATCTGTTTTTGGCAGCTTTGCCACTCTTGCTGGCTGAGGCTTATCTTTTGCGTAGAGTATAAAAGTATCATTTAAAAACTGCCCTGCTTGCCTACGGCCATCGGGCCAGGTTTTAATACCATATCCGGTCTGATGACCATTTACCCACTCACCAACATATTTCTTTCCAGAAGCCCAGACAAATGTTCCTTTGCCATGGCGAACACCATGAAGATACTCACCAACATAAAGAGAACCGTCAGCAAATAGATAACTCCCTGCCCCATGGCGGGTTCCGTTATAAAACTCACCATCATAGCGGGCACCAGAAGACCAGAGAAAAGTACCAAAACCGTTAACGCAATTTCCACGTAGACACTCAGCTTCAGCCTTTGAGGGTAAACTCAAAAAAAAGGCAAAAAACATGATGGAGATAAGGAGCCGCGGCCCATACCACACCGGCCTATGTTTGCTTATCAGTGTCATAAATCAATTTTCCATCAAAATAACTGGTACAGCCTCTGAAGGTGGTTGTGACAAGGCAGCTTCTTGTGGAGGCAAGTAACCTTGAGGACCAACTCCGGGAGGCAGATAGTTAGGATGCTGCTGTATTTGAGGCTGTGGCTGTAGTTGTTGAGGCTGAGCAGCAGCATGGGCCAAAACTGGCTGATTTCCAGAACCGCCCGTCCCATTTTGCTGTTTATCAATTTTTTCTGAGAAACTTTCTAATAGATTCCAAAAACCAGATGCATCACCTTTTGCCAAAGATCCGGTATCTGTCTCGGCAAGTGATGATGATGTAGGCGGAGGAGCATTAAGCAGTGTATTGGGAATTGCAGATATTACCGCACTTGTTACACTATCCTGGCGCATTGCCAAAAGCCTGGAGGTAGTCTGTATATCGGCTATATCTACCTGTCCCGATAGTGGCAGAGGATCCACGCCAAGGGTGAGATGAATCCGTCCTAAATCACTCTGCACCTGAGCATAAGAGAGACCCTGCTCTATCTGTGACAACAGTGCCAATGCCCGTTGCTCGATTCTTTTTACAGCAAAATTTGGCACACTGTTTCTATCTTCTTCCACCTGCTGCACCTTACGTGCTTGCAGCATATTAAGATCGCTAGCGATACTCAAATCTCTTTTGGAAATATGATAACTTTGCATAGCGATACGTAACTGGGTTACGGCTGCCATACTAAAAGCTAGGCGTCTTGTACGAACAACCTCTTTTCCCAACTTGGCAAGCTTTAGTTTTTGTGGTGTTGAAGCCAGATTAAACAGATCCCAAGAGATTTGGGTTCCCACTGAACTCCAAGACTGATTTTGCAGATATTTATTGCTATCGTAACCAGACCCTTCCATAAAACTAAGATTTGGCAGCATCTTTAACAGTACTTTACGCACCTCTAGAGCACTTATCCGCTCTTTATAGTCTTCACTGCGCAACTCAGAGCGGTGTAAAAGTGCATACTGGTCCAACGCTAATACTGGCAGATAGACCAAATCATCTTTTAACGCCTCACCCCCTTGGGCTGCAAGCATAAACTTGGTGCCAGGAGGCAGATTCATAAGTATTGCCAACTCACTTTTGGCCTCAATCAACTTACGGCGCATATCCCACAGTTTATGGGTTGTGTCCAACAATATTTGCTGACCATCCAGAGCGATAGCAGGAAGCTCTTGACCTGCGGCCTCCATTCTTTGCAAATTTTCCCGCGCTATTTTAGCCTCTTTTAATAAAAGATCCAACTGGGGTATGATTTGATCGGTCATTGCCGCCTGCCAATAACGGCTTCTCACCTCATGGATCAACAACTGAGTTGATTTACGGCGTTTTTCCCGAGAGACCAAAACCTCATCAGCCTTCTGACGAGCATGGACATAACTCACACCAAAATCCAAAAGACTCCAGGTCCAAGTTAAACCAGCGACACTGTTTTCATTATCTTGGCTCAACAGTTTAAGGCTAGAATTTTGTAAGGTGGAGACACCCTCCTTATTACGCAATGTATAACCAGCATGGGCTGCTGTTTTTGGCAACAGATCCCTCTGGGCAACAGCTAAATCTTCTACTGCCAACGCCTCTTCCATCTGTTTGACCCGGCGTTGCAAATTATATTTTACTGCTCTGGCCATAGCCTCATGGAGACCAACTCGCAGAGAGACCGGCTCTTGGTGGGCAAACAATCGCCCAAGATCAGCCTGTACCCGTTGCTCTACCTCCTGGTTGCTAATTGGCTCTGGTTTAACTGTACAACCCGACAGCCCTAGTATCAATGCAAGAGAAGAACTCGCCAAAATCAGGAAAGTTACCGACCGACTTTTAGTTAAATAAACAGAACAGTTGCCTAAAATAACAGACACAATATTTTTATCCTATTGCAACAGATACAGTATTAATCCAAATATTTATTTAAATATCCAGAATAGAACGCTTACCTTTTGACACCAGCAAACCCTAACTACATCAACCATATAGCACAGTAGTTGCTACTTCATTGATGATACAGCTATAAACCCGTAATTATTTACGCAAAAAACATGCCTTTTTAAGTTAGCAACCGTTTTAACACTACCAGTTACGTAAAATCTTTGACTTACACTGAAAATGGTGGATAATTAAATTCTACTATGTTTATAGAACCTGGGTTTCAAGGTTTTTTATTGTGAAGTTTTGGGCAAAAAAAAATATCTCTCTTATTGTCAGTGGTGGTATAGCTGCCTATCGGGCTTGCGACCTCATTCGTACCCTGCGTCGCGAAGGTGCAGACGTGGCGGTTTTGGCGACAAAATCGGCTTTAGAATTTATCACAGAGCTCTCTTTGCAGGCTCTTTCTGGGGCGCGGGTTAACAGCGATCTTTTCACCCCGATACAAGCTGATGGTATGGACCATATCCACCAGACCAAAAACAGCGATCTACTTATTATTGCTCCTGCAACAGCCAACATTATTGCAAAAATGGCCATGGGATTAGCCGATGATTTAGCCACAACGACAATTTTGGCCTACAGTGGACCCATATTAGTCGCACCAGCTATGAATAGCCGTATGTGGCTAAACTCTGCAACCCAACGCAATGTGGCACAGTTAAAAAAAGATGGTGTGCAGTTTATCGACCCCCAGAGTGGTTCATTGGCTTGTGGCGAAGAGGGAGAAGGACGACTCGCCCCCATTGCGCATATTGTAGATGCTGCCCAAGCCCTTTTAACCCCTAAAATTCTTAAAGGACACCGCCTGTTAATAACTGCTGGCCCCACCCACGAAGCTTTAGACCCGGTGCGTTTTATCAGCAACCACTCCACTGGCAAAATGGGTTGGAGCATCTGTAGGGCAGCATTAAATGCAGGAGCAGAGGTGGTTTTAGTTTACGGCCCGGTCAATTTGGAACCACCCCTTGGGGCCGAACTACATCCTGTCACCTCGGCCCAAGAGATGTACGATCAATCCATGACTGCATGGGACAAGGGATGCACAGGGGCAATTTTAACTGCTGCTGTTGGTGACTACCGCCCTTTGACCCAACAGACCGATAAAATAAAAAAAAGCCAGGACAACCAACAACTCACAATGGAGCTGACCGTCAACCCAGACATATTGGCAACCATTGCCGCAAAAAAAGATGGCCGAGTGGTAGTTGGCTTTGCTGCTGAAACAGGCCACGCCATTGAGCGCGGACGAGAAAAAATGGCGAGAAAAAATTGTGACCTCTTGGTAATTAACGATCTTTTAGAGGCAGACTCCGGGTTTGGCACAGACACCAACAGAGTTACCATTCTTCATAACAGCGGTAAAGAGGAGACATGGCCCCTGCTCTCCAAAGATATGGTAGCCCAAAAATTAATGCAAAATATTGCAACTTTATTAAATACAGTGAAAAAAAATGGCTAAGCAAACACCATTAATAAACCTACTTATTTTACCCCATGGCGTGGGGCTGGAACTACCAAAATATGAGACTTCTGGCTCTGCAGGTATGGATCTGCGAGCAGCGGTTGGCGATGACGAGACTATCACCCTTAAACCCGGTGAAAGACGGCTTATTCCAACAGGGTTGAGCATGGCTATTCCCCATGGTTGGGAGGGTCAGGTACGACCTCGTTCTGGGTTAGCTCTTAAAAAAGGGGTCACTGTACTGAACTCACCTGGCACTATCGACTCTGACTATCGTGGTGAGGTGGGGGTTATTTTAATCAATCACGGCTTAGAACCATATGAAATCAAACGGGGCGAAAGAGTTGCCCAACTTTTATTGGCCAAAGTGAGCCAATGCCAATGGAACGTAGTTACTGATCTAAACCAGACCCAACGCAAGGGGGGGTTTGGTAGCACAGGAAGCTAATTTTTACCTTCAAATATAATAATGAAGGGGGGGAAGAGTAGATAAAATGCTAAAATTTTCAAAAAAATTGTTGTATGCCATAGAGGCAGTTACAGATATTGCTTATAATTCTGGTGGTGAACCGGTACAAATCCGCGAGGTAACAAGTCGTCAAGGAGTTCCCCAACGCTACCTTGAACAGGTTATGCAGAGACTGGTCAAGGCAGGAATACTTAAGGGAATACGGGGGCCACGTGGGGGTTATCTACTAGCCCGAGAACGGGCCAAAATAAGTGTGGGAGATATTGCCCGTGTGGTAATGGTGGTAGAAGATGAAGAAAATGAGTCTGGCCTGCCACCGGATATGGCCGTCGGCCCCATAGGTAAGCAGGTGATTCGCCCTTTGTGGGCAGAATTCCAAGAGCAAATATTAGAGATGATGGATAACATCACTGTGGAAGATTTGACCACAAGAGCCTTTAAAAACGGGGTTCCCAGTGAGGTCTACAACCGGATAACCTACTCCATTTGAGTAGGAGCAAAACAGTTTTGCCCAAAACAATCTTTTTAATAGGGGCTGGAGGACTTGGTAGCAGTGTAGTTATGGCATTGCTTAAAAGCCCTAAAGGGGCAGCCCTTGGCAAGATTGTTATTGTTGACCCTGACCAAACAGAACTTTCCAACCTACATCGCCAGATTATCTACACCATGGACGATATAGGCTTGGCAAAAGCAGAGCAGACGGCAAAATTTATGGTCAAGCAGAGGCCGGATTTAATAATTGAACCTATTATAAAACGGTTGCAATCTGCCAAAGAGATTATCGCCCAGGCCCAAGGGGCTGCTCTTATAATAGATGGATCAGACAATTTTACCACCCGTTTTGCAGCAAATGACGCAGCCTTAAAATTAGGCATACCACTTATTCACGGTGCTGCTATTGGCTTTAACGGACAGTTAATGACTGTAATTCCCGGTTATTCAGCATGTTTACGCTGTATATTTTATGGCCCCCCTGCCGGACAAGAGGCAAGTTGCCGTTCAGATGGGGTTCTAGGCCCGTTGGTTGGGGAGGTTGGCTGGTTGATGGCTATTGAGGCGACAAAAATTCTCTTTTTAGAGGGGGCTCCCCTTAGCAACCAGTTATTAACAATTGATGCCAAGAGACAAAGGCGCAGGACAACCCCATTAAAAAGACGAAAAGATTGTTCTGGCTGTGGAGATTTGACCTAAACTAATTTTTAGACCAAAATAAGAATTTGCTAAGATTGATATTTGCCTAAAAAATACTGACAAGAAAAAACTGGAGATACAATGGGGAAAATTTATAGCGATATCACCGCAACCATTGGTCATACGCCACTAGTACGACTAAATAAAGTCGGCGCACAGTATGGTGTGGAACTATTGGTAAAACTAGAATCTTTCAATCCCATGGGTTCAGTTAAAGACCGCATTGGTCTTGCTATGATCGAGACAGCAGAAAAAATGGGAAAGATCACCTCTGGAGCCAACATTGTAGAAGCCACGTCAGGAAATACAGGTATTTCTCTGGCTTTTGTCTGTGCTGCAAGAGGTTATCAACTAACTCTTACCATGCCGGACAACATGTCCATGGAGAGACGCAAACTTTTGCAACTACTAGGTGCAGAGGTGGTTTTAACCCCGGCCGTAACAGGAATGAAAGGGGCCATTGATAAAGCAGAAGAAATTTTAAACCAAAACAGCAACTCCTTTATGCCCAGCCAATTTTCAAATCCAGCCAACCCGGATATCCATGAGCGTACCACAGCCGAAGAAATTTTAACCGATACCGATGGTCAATTGGATCTGTTTGTCGCAGGAGTCGGTACTGGTGGCACTTTAACTGGTGTGGCAAAACGGCTTAAGCAAAAGCTGCCAAACCTCACTGCTGTAGCTGTAGAACCAATAAATTCAGCTATCCTTTCTGGTGACATGCCTGGCCCCCATATGATTCAGGGAATAGGAGCAGGATTTATTCCTCCTATCTTACAGGTTGATTTAATAGACAAAATAATAACTGTTAGCGATCAAGCCGCAGTAGTGACAGCAAGAAGACTAGCTAGAGAAGAGGGAATCACCTGTGGCATCTCCTCAGGAGCAGCAGTAGCTGCGGCACTTGAGCTAGCGAAAAACCCAAAATATAAAGGCAAAAGGTTTGTGATTATTCTACCAGATTTTGCAGAGCGATATATCTCCACACCGCTGTTTTAAAAAAATGATCAATCAAGCCTCATGGATGGAGCGTTATTCCCGGCAGATTCTTTTGCCCCAAATTGGCGGAGTTGGGCAAAAAAAATTAGGAGAAAGTAGTGTGGGCCTTATTGGGACCAACTCCATATGCCAGCCTTTTTTTCTCTACGGGGTAGGAGCAGGCATTGGTAAATGGGGTGTTATTGATACTATAAAAAGCAGAGCTACCGAGCTGGCTAGTCAGGCTAATTTACGTAACCCAACAGTAGAGGTGGTAGTTTTTCCTCCAAACAGACTTAAAAGAGATGTTGAGAGTTGGGTGAAGCTGTTCTCGATAGTGATAGATGCCAGTAATGACACATCAATTCAGCAGCAACTTGCATCTGCATGTCAGCTTACCCGAACCCCAATTATTTCTGCTGGTTATCAAGGCTCCACAGGTTGGTTGTTACAAGCCCCTTGCCCATTTTGTTTAGGGACAACCCCTCCTCCACCATCGGCAAAAAACATAGATACACCTCTGGATGCTATGGTACCGGGAGTAATAGGTACGCTTCTGGCTCAGCATGTAATTAACTTTCTTCTAGAACCACCCAAGAAGTTGCCACCCCTGTTGTTAAGTTTTACCGCAGATAGATCTACTTTTTTAAGCCAAAGACCCTATATAGACCCAAACTGTCCGAGTTGTCATAATCCAAAAAAAATAAATTGAGCGAACCCAATGAACACAGATGCTTTTATTGATATTACTGCGGAACACTGCCCCATGACCTTTGTCCGGGTCAAACTTAAACTGGAAGAGATGTCCAAAGGGCAGACCCTCACAGTACGTTTAAATGGTGGAGAACCCCTAAAAAATGTCCCCCAATCTTTAAAAGATGAAAACTATAGCGTTAGTAAACCCCAAATTGACGGCAACTGTTTTTTGCTATTTGTAACAAAAAATTAACAAATTATGCATTTTTTTCTGTTATAATTCCGATCGTTTGTATATCCTGCAAATGTAACAATCATGTAACCAAATACAATACAATATGTAAGGACAGTAAAATGGAGTGGAGTACAAAGTTTGAGTTGGGCATCCAAAATGTTGATACTCAACATAAAAACATAATTGAACGCATAGACAGGCTTGAGATAGCACTAGACAGCCAAGTGACAAGCGTAACCTATTCCCGTCTTAAAGAGGCCCATGAATTTTTAGAGAGTTATGTCGGTAACCACTTTAGGGAAGAGGAAGAGATGATGGAAAAGGGAGGCTACCCTGACCTTGCAGCACATAAGCTTATGCATGCTAAATTTGAAAATGATCTGGCTAAATTTCGCGAAGATCTAGACCACACAGGGTTGATCACCCACGCCACGGCAAAACTGGTCAGATATCTATCTGACTGGTTTATAGACCATATCAAGAATGAAGATCCTAAATATGTTCCCTTTGTAAAACAGCTTTAAGATACAGCAGAAAAACCTAGAAACAGCTTGAAGTAACGTACCCCTATCTGCCGTTTCTAGGTTGAAAGCTACCTTATCTGCTTAATCCTAGATTCGGCTGTTGTCGCCACGCACCGCCAACTGCCGAATCTAGGTTGATTTAGATGCCAGACTCTTTAAAAACACAAATCTTGGTATACTGAACAGCATCATTTGGGGTCCAATCAGATTTGGGTTTGGCCTTTATCTCCTCGCACCAAGTAGGGGTTCCCACCTGCTCTGCCAACATCTCATGACAAAATTGTTTCATGGCCTGCTCGGTCATCTCTTTGCCGGGACCAATTATTTTTTCAAATTTATCGGCAAATTCTGGTGGCAGAATAATTCCACCTTCTTGTAGGCCATATGAGGTAATAGATACCCCTGCAACCAGAAGCACAACCCATACAATCATGGATATGCCCTTGTTGATAATTTTAAAAATCCCCAGCACAACCAACACACCACCCACCCCTAGATATACTATTGGATCAAGATTTAATTGTGTTAAAAAGTCTTCCATTATTCCCTCATTTTTATA